>QNZR01000149.1 GCA_003978475.1 Sulfurimonas sp. | reverse complement strand
ACAGGTTATGCCAGTGGATTGGATAATAAAAAGTATTTGCTTGAACTAGAACAACGCATCACAACAACTTATGAGCTTTGAGGCTCAGAGCTTTACTTTCTCGAAATATTGGCATCAAGCTCGAATCTTCAAAAAGAATGTCGAGAATACTTTTCGCAATAAGCTCTTCTATATCTTTCTCAAGATTTCCACGACTTGAAAAGTCTTTGAATGTTACGGGTTCTATCTTGTCAAATTTTCCATTTGATAAGCCTAATTTATATAACATTGGCTATTTGCCTTATGACAAACTGTAATATTTTTGACTGTTTTGGCTTATCATCGTTAAAAAAATGTCCTTTAAAACAAGGGATGATGTTCAGATAATGCTATAACCATAATATAGCGTCCCTTTACCTAAAACTAAAGTCTTTCTCACTGCGAACCTGCTGTTTGAGAGAAAAAATCGGAAGATACTCAATACGCATTATCTCATACGTTTTCGCCCCTGAGGGCAGATCAATGCAAAACTCATCACAGACCATCTTGCCCAGCATGGCACGAGCCAGTGGCGCATGAACCGAAATGAGACCGTTTTCACTCTCGCTCTCTAAAACACCGCAAATCGTATAGCGCAACTCCTCACCACTGCTGTCATCGCACAGCGTAACCGTCGAACCAAAACTGACCCGGTGATGATCCAGTCTGGAAGGATCGATAATCTGAGATTTTTCAATCATACCATTCAGATAAAACAATCTTTTGTCAATGTGTCGCAACTTCTCTTTTGCTGCATGATATTCGGCATTTTCACTGCGATCGCCCTGCTCTGCGGCACTCTGTTTTTCACGATTGACCTGCGGTTTTTCAACATCTTTCAAATACTTAAACTCCCGCAACAGCAGATCGTACCCTTCAGGGCTTATGGGCTCCGTCTGAGACACACCGCCTACTTGTCAAATCCGATAATGTAATAGGTATCTTTCCCGTCAACCTTTTGAAGTTTAATCTTGTATTTATTGGAAAAATGCTCAATTTTTTCCAATGCCGCTGCTTTCAACGCATTGCTGGGAGATTCAATTTTAATTTTAAAGTAGTCATTGGAGTTTGACATGGCAACGTAAGAGTTTTCCACCTTAAGTGTCTTATGTAGATCTAAAATATGCTTTCCAATCTTCTCAAAACCCCGTGTGTTGTTAACAATACGCGTCACCTGTCCCGTCAGTGCCTCATTGGGCATGTAGCCTAGCTGATTTAAAATTGCATCTGTCTGCATCATCATTCCTAATCTAAATATAATTTTTTTTGGACAATTATATTAACATAAATAGATTGATAAAGACAAAATGGATACAATATATCAAAAATTTGAAGCGATGTACGATACATGAAGAACTTTTTTCAGACCATCATAAACAATATTCCTCCCTTGCCTGAGTCGGTAATGCAGCTTGAGCGCTTAGCAAAAGATGAGAACGCCACCTACAAAGAAATTGCCGGGCTTTTACATCAGGATCCTCTGGTATGCTCCGAAATTCTTAAAGCTGCCAATGCACCGCTGTATGGATTTTCCCGTGAAATCAAAACGCTTGAAGGGGCAATTTCTCTTTTTGGCATCGGCACCATTCGCGGTTTTGTCCTCTCCATTTACATTCGGGAAAACTTCAACTTCAATTTGGATGCGTACGGCATTACCTCCAAACACTTCTCCAATACGGCAACCAAACACCACGCCTTTACGACATTATGGTACCTAAGATATCAGCCTTCGCTTTTTGACATACTCTCTCCGGCAGCTTTTTTGGCAAATCTGGGGCAGGTGCTCATTTCGCAGTACCTTATTGAGCACAATATTGTCGCACCCTTTAAAAAGGCGCTGCTCTCTACCATTGACATTGCTACCATCGAACGTGAGTTTTGTGATACAACCGCCGTAGCACTGAGTGCCGAGGTATTTGACAGATGGTTTTTAGACGATCGTCTTGTCTGCACCCTACGCCATATGGACGAGCCACTTCATGCCAGTAAATGCGACATTAAAACGGCACAAATTTTACAGTGCGTGCATACACTCATTCCCTACAACGGTCTCATTACCGAAAAAAGTTTTTCCGAGGCCAAAGAGCGTGTCGAGCAATACGGGTTGGATATGCCACATTTTTTAAAAGCTCTGGATAAATTTCAGTAATGGAAAAATCACTTTTAATTCGCCTCTCCCTGGGTGTTCACGATATTGACCTCAGCAATGACGAACGTACCGATATTCAGTCGCTTGTCACACAAAAAATCGTGCGTTTCCAGCACGGCATCTACCGTATACCTTCCAAATTTCGAGCCGGAACCATTGCGCTGACACAGGGCGGCTCCGCCTATCTGCAAGCCGTAGCACTCAATACCCGCGATCTGTTTATTGGTGCCGATGATCTGCTGGATGCGCAAAACGGCGATCTGGTCATTGCCCAGCGTATTTTGGGAAAACGGGGCGCTCCAAGTGCCAAAGTCGTTGCTGTGGTAGGACGGGAGGA
>QNZR01000014.1 GCA_003978475.1 Sulfurimonas sp. | reverse complement strand
TGATAAAGAAATCGATGCGGACCATATCGATATTGCCGATCTGAAGTTTGATGCCGATATGGAAGAGATTAAGTTCATTTTTGACAAGAAGAAAATTTCCTACAGTCCAAGCACCAACACGCTGACCATTATTGATGCAAATCCAAGTGATAGGGACCAAAATAGGGGGTATTGGGGCAGTAAGTTCGATGAAACGACCAACCCGCCCGTGATGTCGCCAGACTCCACCATGACCGCATTTATCAAAAACAGCAACCTGTACATCAAGAACAATAAGACCGAAGAGGAAACCCGCCTGAGTTATGACGGTGCGCCCGGTTTTTTCTATTCGAGTTACATCAAATGGTCCCCAGATGGCAAAACACCATACAACGAAACAACAACGCCGTGATTTGGCTAATCGCATGAAAGATGTCAATGACGAGTTACAGCTTGTCATCGTGAGAGATATGTGGCTTACCGGCTTTGATGCCCCATCCATGCACACCCTCTACATAGATAAACCGATGAAAGGTCATAACCTTATGCAGGCCATAGCGCGGGTAAACAGGGTTTACAAAGACAAACCTGCCGGACTTGTTGTTGATTATCTTGGAATTGCGAGTGATTTAAAAAAAGCCCTCTCTTTTTATAGTGACAGCGGAGGAAAAGGCGACCCGGCACTTGCACAAGAGAGAGCGGTTGCACTAATGCTTGAAAAACTCGAAGTGGTATCTCAGATGTATCATGGGTTTGCGTATGAAAACTATTTTGAAGCCAATACAAGAGAGAAATTATCACTCATTCTTGAAGCCCAAGAGCATATCTTAGCTCTTGAAGATGGCAAAAAAAGATACATAGATGAAGTAACTGCACTTTCCCTTGCTTTTGCTATTGCAGTACCTCACGACGAGGCGATGGATGTCAAAGATGAAATCTCTTTTTTTCAAGCAGTAAAAGCCAGACTTGTTAAGTTTGAAGTCAAAGGAAGTGGAAGAACTGATGAAGAGCTAGAAACTACCATAAGACAAGTTATAGATAAAGCACTTGTCACTGAGTCAGTAATTGATATATTTGATGCCTCTGGAATTAAAAAGCCTGATATTTCCATACTTTCTGAAGAGTTTTTAATGGAAGTTCAAGGAATGAAGCATAAAAACATAGCCCTTGAAGTTCTCAAAAAATTACTGGGCGATGAGATAAAAACAAGACAAAAAACAAATCTGGTACAGAGCAAATCTCTTATGGAAATGTTGGAAAATTCTATTAAAAAATATCACAACAAGGTTATTAGTGCGGCTGAAATTATAGAAGAGCTTATTAGCCTGAGTAAAGATATCAAAAAGATGGATGAAGAGCCAAAAGCGATGGGTTTAACTGATTTCGAGTATGCTTTTTATACGGCCATTGCAAATAATGATAGTGCCAAAGAGGTTATGGAAAAAGATGTGCTTCGTGAACTTGCGGTTGTCTTAACTGAGAGAGTAAGAGCAAATGCTTCTATAGATTGGACTATTAAAGAGAGTGTTCGAGCAAAGCTCAAAGTAATTGTCAAACGGACTTTACGACAATTTGGCTACCCGCCAGATATGCAGATGTTGGCTACGGAAACTGTACTCAAACAAGCTGAGATGATTGCCGGTGAACTCACTAAAACAGTGCCAATATAGCGCCATTTTTCGGCAATGTCGCACCACGCTCTTTTCTTTAGATAATTTACATGTAAATGGCATTGCTTCTGCTTAAAGTAAAAAAAATGATTGAGTCTGTTTTCAATAACATGGATATCCTCTTTTTATCTATGTTATGCTAGAATCCCATACATCACTTTACATCCGTAAAAAACAATAGCCCAAGGATGCCCTTTCGTGGAAATTTATTTTGCAGTGCTGAACTTCACGCTTTCTGGAGCCATTGGTCTTATTGGTATTTTAACACTCAGAAAAGTAAGTACTCCCAATGAGGTTGTTTTTGCATTTTTGCCACTGCTGTTTGCCTTGCATCAATTTACTGAAGGATTTGTCTGGCTTGGTATCGGAGGCTATATAGATAAAAGAGCACTGGAGCTTTCATCCGGTATTTTTATTTACTATGCACAGGGACTTTTACCGTTTTTGGTACCTTTGGCTATTTGGCTCATAGAAAAAAATGGTATGAAAAAGAAAATTTTATTCCTGCTAACACTGTTGGGGCTCTTTCTTGCTATTTATACGATGTATGGTCTCTCTACGGTACCAAGCAGCGTCACCGTTGTCAATAACACCCTGTTTTACAACAATCCGTTCACCAATAATATCTACGATGCTGTCATCTATGTAATCACTACCTGTGGTGCATTAATGCTCAGCAGCAGTATTGCCGTACAACTTTTCGGGTTGTTGAATTTCATAGGACTCGTTATTATCTTTTTTTTGCGTCCTTACGGCTTTACATCGCTATGGTGTTTGTATGCGGCATCTATCAGCGGGCTTTTATATTTTTATTTTATAGAACGCCGTACAAAGTTCTTGCAAGATTTAAAAAATCAAAAAGACC
>QNZR01000132.1 GCA_003978475.1 Sulfurimonas sp. | reverse complement strand
TGCGGGCAATGATAGATGGCGGTAATCTCCACCCCTTCGTTACGAAATTGCTCCTGCATCCACGTACTCAATATGGCAAAATCTTCCTCGCTATAGTATCCGCGCGCAATACCCGACTGGTTGGTAACCACCATAATAAGATAGCCCTGTTGCTGATAGTAGCGACACAGTTCAAAAATTCCCGGAACAAACACTACATCTTCGCTTTTGTAGAGGTACCCACGATCAATATTAATGACCCCGTCACGATCTAAAAAGAGGGCTTTAGATGTCATGGGCAAAAAGCTCTCTTTCAATCATACTACACAAAATATGCCCAATGAGAATATGTGTCTCCTGAATACGCGGTGTCTGTTCCGAGGGCACCACAATGGCAATATCGGCCAATGGCGCCATCGCTCCACCATCACGACCGACCAGTGCTATGGTAGGCACCGCTTTTGTACGGGCTACCTCAAATGCCTCCAGTACATTAGCGGAGTTACCCGAGGTAGAAATACCAATAAACAGATCGCCGGCATTGCCCAGCCCCTCAAGCTGGCGTGAAAAAATTTTCTCATAGCCGTAATCATTTCCAATGGCCGTCAGCGCCGACGTATCTGTCGTCAGGGCAATCGCACTGAGTGAGGGCCTCTCAAAACCGTAGCGTCCTACCAGTTCCGCAGCGATATGCTGCGCATCGGCGGCACTGCCGCCATTACCTGCAAGAAGAATTTTTCCACCCCTGCGGTAACACTCCAGACACGCCTGTGCCGTCGCTTCAATAGCATCTAAAAGTGCGGTCTCTTCCAAAAGTCGCTGTTTGGTCTGTATGGAATCGTGTATATCCTGAACAATTGATGCGCGCATCACTACTCCTTACATGCATTAACTGCATAACGGTTAATGCTTAAGTCTTTGCCCACCAAGACCACACGAACCTCTTGAATCGCCATTAATCGACGAAGCGTCGGTTCATCATCGGGTGTATGAAACACAAAGACGGGAATGCCTTTGAGATTGGTATGTGCCGCTGCATCATAAATCGGGTCATCTATGCGTTTGCCATAGGGCATGGCGAGTGCCGTAATATTTTTGAAGTAGTAAGCAATCTTATACCCGTTAATGACAATGGAGGAGAGCGGGTTACTTCCGGGAAGTGGATGAATTCCCAAAATGGTGCGAAAGCCGGCATCGGTGTACATTGAAAGCAACAGCGGATTGCTCCCTTCTATATAGAGTCTCTCACGTATGGTATCAAAATCCGTAATCGCCAACAGTCGGGCAATGGCGACTCGGGTCTGTTCACGACTCAGTTTGTCCAAATTTTTAAAATCGAGCCAAAAAAAATGCCCCGGACCCAGTACCGCTAAAAACGTTTCCAGAGTTAAAAGTCCCTCACCCTTTTTGGGGTACATGTATGTTCCATCAGCACTTTTTTTAGGATGGTCGTGCGAAATAATAAAACGATTCATGGCAATATCATAATGAAAGTCTACCTCTGCGCCATGGGCTCCCAACCCAAAGGCACGCTGCATCGCTATGATGCTGTTTTGTTCTTCACGGGTCTTGTAAAGTCCCCGAGCCGCCCAGATCTTATGGCAATCGTCATATGCCGGGCGCTCCTGAAGCCGGGTTGGCATATTCGCATCAATATAGGCAATAACACCGTGATATGCCAACACCAAAACAATCATGACTGAAAGTAGTATTTTGCCTATCATCGTTTAGTATTTTACTCCCGTGACATCACGCACACGTTCCATGGTTTCAGCAGCAATCGCTCCGGCCTTTCGGGCACCGTAATGCAAAATATCCCGAACCTCGTCCCGGTGACTTAGATAATACTCGCGCCGTTCCCGATACGGTGCATAATAGTCCCATAATATCTCTGCTAAATAGCGCTTGAAATGGCCGTGTCCCTCGCCTCCGGATTGGTAACGCTCCTGTAAAGCACGGCACTCGTCATCACTTAGGTAAAGTTTGGCAATGTTGTACACGTTACAGTGCGCGTACTCTTTAGGTGCTTCCATCGCTACCGCTTCGGTGACGATTTTTTTAATCACCTTCTCCTGCTGCTGCTTCTCACCAAAAATATTGATGGTATTACCGTAACTTTTACTCATCTTCGCCCCGTCGGTTCCGGGAACGGTTTGAACCTGCGCATCTACCCGATACTCAGGTATCGTAAAAATATCACCATAAGCATTATTGAACCGAATGGCAATATCACGCGCCATCTCCACATGCTGAATCTGGTCTTTTCCTACCGGCACCAGTTCCGAATGGAAAAGCAAAATATCGGCTGCCATCAATACCGGATAGGAGAAGAGGTTATGATTGGAGGCAATACCGCGTGCTGTTTTATCTTTGTAACTGTGTCCACGCTCCAAAAGTCCCATAGGAGTAAACGCCGAAAGCGCCCAATAAAGTTCAAGAACCTCTTTCACATCCGACTGCACCCAGAAGGTACTGTGCTTAGGGTCAATACCCAAAGCCAAAAAATCGGTAGCCGCCTGCATGGTCAACACTTTTAAGCGCT
>QNZR01000050.1 GCA_003978475.1 Sulfurimonas sp. | reverse complement strand
CGTATCTATGATGATTTGACTTATCTTAATTTAAACCATCAGTACCACAGAAATATTATCTCTGTAGATATGTCTGCTTTGGTAGAAGAGCGTGTGGTCTACTTTACAGGGATGATAGAGGCTAAAAATCTTAAGCTTGTACTGGAATTAGAAGAGGGTGTTATCTTGGAGATGGATAAAAATGATGCTTTGCGTCTGGTGGACAATCTTATCTCTAATGCCATTAAATACAATAAACATCAAGGTACTCTGCGCATTGTATTGACCAAAAGGCTATTCTGTGTGAAAGATACGGGTATTGGGATATCTAAAAAAGATTTAGGTGGCATCCTGCAGCGCTTTCAACGTATGAACAAAAGTGAGGGGGGCTTTGGTATAGGACTTGATATCGTAAGTCAGGTAGTCAAAAGTTATGACTATCGTTTAAAAATAGATTCTACCTTAAATGAAGGAACGGAGGTATGTGTCACATGGGAAAAATAATACTACTGCTGGCAATACTCACTGCCACCATGTATGCCGAGAGTGACACCGCAGATATGCTAGAAACAAACTGCCTATCCTGTCATAAAAAACAACAAATTCCAAGTTCAATTATCTATAGACGTTATCTGATGAAGTACAGCACCAATGCTCAAATGGAAGAGACAATCTTCCGTTACCTTAAAGATCCCAAAAAAGAAAATTCTATTATGCCACCACAGTTTTTTCTGAAATTTCCGATGCGGGAAAAATCTAATCTGGATGATGAAACCTTACGTAAAAACATTCAAGCCTATCTCAAAAAGTTTGATGTGAAGCAGTATTTAATACTGGATAAGTAGTTCACTTTGCGTTCATATTGACTCGATAGCATGCACCTATATTATATGAGGGGTATGTATGAAGATACTTTTTTATTTCTTAATCATGAGTGTTTCTGTTTTTGCCATAACACTTGACGAGTTAACACAGTATGCAATGCACCATAGTACGGTTGTAAAACAAAGTCAGGTTCAGATGGATCTTTCTGAATTGAAACAAAAAGAGAGCCATGTTCAACAATATGGTGAACTTAATCTTGTAGGAGATTATACGCACTACAATATTGAACGTACGCTGGCACCACTTGTACCTACCTCCATGGTTAGCGGGTCGCCTGTAACTACAAGTAAAGACCTTTTTTATGTGGGTGCAAGCTATGCAGTACCACTGTTTACAGGATTTTCACAAACGAGACAAATAGAGATAAGCAATATTGCAAAACAGATGTCTGTTGCCAAAATGAAACTTACCAAAGAGCAGTTGGTTTATAATGTACGTTCCCTTTATCTCTCCGTATTGGCGCAACGTGAGATGCTTAAGGCGCAAATAGCTTATAGAAATGCACTTGCAACATTGCGGAAACAGATTGCCTATGAGGTAGAACTAGGTAAAAAAGCTACCATTGACCTGCTCAAAGCCAAGTCGAATGAGCAAGGAGCACAAACACAGGTTGCAGTACTTGCCAATAACATTGATATCACCAAAGCAACTCTTTCTGCTTTAGTTGGGAGACAAGTCGGAAGACTTGAATCTTTAAGCATAAAAGTAAAAACACCTCAATACTCTGTGGACAGACTATATGCTGAAGCAAATAGTTTGGCAAAGATAGAAGTAGAAGATATGGCTTTACGTAAGGCAGACAAAACCATACAAAAAAGTGAAGCAAGTAAATTGCCACAGGTAAATTTTTCAAGTTCTGTAGGTAAAAACTATGGTGAGGATATAGCCACGAATAAGTGGGGTAATGAAACCTTGTGGCAGGCCGGGATTAATATCAAATGGAATATTGTTGATTTTGGTAAACGTGATCTCTCTGTACAGCAAGCCAAGATAACTAAAATGGAAGCAGCCTTCAAGAAAGAACAAACCCTCTTGGATTTACGTAAATTACTCACACAAGCGGTTTCAAAAATACAACAGAGTTATGCTGAATATTTAGGAAATGTGTCCCAGTTGAAATTTAGAAAAAAAAGTGAAAAAATAGAAGAGGTACGCTACAAAAATGATGTTTCAACACTGAATGATCTTTTTCTTGCCAAGTCACAAACACAACTCGTGCGTGCAAAAATGATTGAGAGTCGCTATGACTATCAAAAGAGTAAATATTATTTGGAATATTTATTGGAAAAAGGAGTAGATGAGTGAAAAATAAAAAAATAATTGTCACAGTGGTTGTGGTATTAGCAATAATTGTTTTGGGAATAAAAGGTCAAGGTTTACTGGAAAAACGAAAAGAAGAAGTAGCTAATGAAGCACTACCCAACAGCGCACAAATAAGCGTTGAAGTGACTAAAGCAAAGCAGGGAACTCTTAAAGACTCGGTCTCTTTTTTGGCAGAGATACTTTCCGACAAAAGTATCAAGCTCTCTACGAAATTGGTAGGTTATGTTGAAAAAGTTATGGTGGAAGAGGCACAAAAGGTCAAGAAAGGTGACCTTCTTGTTACCATTGATGCGGTTGAACTCAAATCAAACATCAAAGCACTTGAATCAACCTTTCAAGCACAAAAAATTGAT
>QNZR01000079.1 GCA_003978475.1 Sulfurimonas sp. | reverse complement strand
AATTTACTAAAAATCTGCTTCCATGAGGGAGAACTTTTCAACAATGTAAAATATGGTGTCAAAATATCACTTTTTTTAATAGAAACATCCAGTGTTTTAGATTTTTGCGGTGCTGCCGCCATATTCAGTCCTATGCCACAAATCACAATATCATTGTGCAGTGTCGTGATGGTACCTCCGATTTTCTGCTCTTCAAGATAAAAGTCATTGGGCCATTTCAACCATACATGAGAACCCTGTGCCAACAATACCTCTTTAAGAAGCATCGAAAAATAGATGGAACTTGATTCGAGTTTTAAATCATCAGGCAGAGTATCCCGCGCCACGGCAAAAGAGAAAAAGAGATTACCTTTCAGACTGATCCAGTGATTGTCGCGACTGCCACGACCCCGGGTCTGTTCAGAAGCAACCACGGCAACAGGGGCATGCAAACGTCCTGATTTTAAACCTTCTAATACATACGTCTGTGTCGAATCGACACACTCAAGTGAGAGTATCTTCAACGTGCAGTCGCTTTCCGTTAATATAATCATACACCAAAAGCTCTTTTTTCGATGCCGGCTGTACCCGAAACAGTTTAATACTGCCGCGTCGGCATCCAATAACGACATAGGCTGGGGTTACTGAAAGAATCACTCCGGCAGCATTGGTTGATGTCGTTTCATGGAGTTGCATGGCTTTTAATTTTAATCCGCTTGCAAGAAACAGTCCCGGCCATGGCGTGTAGGCACGATATTTGTTATAGAGCTCCCGGGCATCGTCAAAATTGACTTCACCTTCGGCTTTGGTAATTTTTGTACAGTAGCTTGCCTGAGTATCATCCTGCGGGACTGGTGTCAACGTATGAAATGTTCGCAACACCTCCAACGTCAGTTGCGAAGCACACTGTGTTAGTTTATGAAACAGTGAAGCAGCCATATCATCATCGGCAATAGCCACCCTGGCAATTTTGAGTATGGCTCCGGTATCGAGTCCCTCATCCATAAGCATGGCGGTAACCCCACTATAGGCATCTCCGTTTAGAAGCGATTGCTGAATGGGGCTGGCGCCACGGTAGCGCGGCAAAATTGAGGCATGCAGATTAATGCAGGGCGCATGCTCTAAAATGGTATCGGGAAGGATGTGACCGTAAGCAGCAACAACAATCACATCACAGGCGATGCGCTGTAGTTCTGAAATGACCTTTTCATCACGCAGCCGGGCAGGCTGGTATAGTTTAATCTGCTGTGATTGTGCAACTTTTTTTACAGGAGAAGGCGTCACAATTTTCTTGCGACCGACCGGTTTATCCGGTTGCGTGTATACGGCGACAACCGTAATACCTTCAGCGGCAATAAGATCCGTTAAAATGGTGCTTGCATATTCAGGAGTTCCCATAAAAATAACCCGCATTAGGCATTGCCTCGCGAAAACAGTGTACCGCCGGTATGGTTATGGTGCAGTAAAAACTCCCGGGCATCGTGCAAATCAAATCCACTGGCCAAATACATTGTTTTGTGATGCTCCAGCATATAGGCGGCGGCTTTTAGCTTGGTCACAATACCACCGGTAGCGAAACTGTTGTTCGGGGTCATTTTTTTGCTGAGCTCATCCGAATTGATAGCATTGACATGTAATTTTATATGTGCATCGGCATGCTGATTCGGATCTCTATCATAATAGGCATCAATATCGGAGAGAATCACCAGCATATCCGCATTAAAAGCAACTGCGGTATATGCTGAGAGCTGGTCATTGTCTCCAAGCTCCAACTCCTGAGTTGCCGTAGCATCATTTTCATTCACAATGGGTATGACTCCATGTCGCAACAGTGGCTCGACCGTATTACGCACCCGGTCTGACTGCTCGGCAGTTTCAAAATTAGCTGCGGTTACGAGTACCTGAGCCGGCAGAACATGATATTTCTCCAATTTTTTTTTATACAGACGCATTAACAGCGGCTGCCCGATGGCAGCCAATGCCTGCTTGTTGGCAATATTTTTTTTATCGATCTTCAATTTGGTATATCCTGCCGCTACAGCACCTGAAGAGACCAAAATGACCTCATACATATTTCTGAGCTCAACAATAAAATCAACCAAATTCTGCATCCGTTGTCTAGCAATACGGTTTTGCTCCGTCAACACGGCACTGCCAACCTTAAGTACTAAACGTTTCATTGTCGTGCCAGTTTCACCAGTTCATACAGTGCGAACGTGACCGCATCAATGTTGGTATGCATGACCGATGAAACGGGTGCAATAAAAAAAGGGTTCTGTTGCTCATAGGCACGCTGCTCATCACTGCTCTGCTGCTCATAAAAGCCCAAAGCGGCATCAAAATTAAAAGCACTCTGCGCTGAAGGCGTCAAACCAAGACTCTCAATAAATGTTCTGACCATAACGGGAGCCTCCTGAGGCGGTATGGCATCTACCCGGGTTAAAGCGATGGCAAAGGAACGCGAATGCAGCGTTTGAGAATAGGTTTTTAACTCATGACTCAGTGTTTCAAACTGATCTTGCAAATTGTGATACGATGCCAGATCTACCATAAAAAGCAGGGTTTTAGTACGTTCAATATGACGTAAAAACTGCAAC
>QNZR01000203.1 GCA_003978475.1 Sulfurimonas sp. | reverse complement strand
GAAGCTTTGAGTGCCTTAATGAACAAACTCCAACCCGAAGGTGGCTATAAGCCGCTCAGTGAAGAGGTTTATGTCAAAGCGGTAGATGCTACGATGGTGTACAAACTGGAAGTACAACAATTGCGGGCAAAGTTTAAGTTTGGACAACATCTTTCGCCAGAACGATTTAATCTGATACTTGAACATTTACACCAACGGGGGAGTGATGTTGATGGCAACACTGCCAAGATGATGAAGGTCTTGAAAAATGACGTATAGAACAGCGAAAATTGAAGATATAGAGGAGGTGTGGGCACTACATCAAAAGTATTACGTCACGACAAAAAAAGAACTCCATCAGCTTCTAGCACAAGAAAATGGACTTTTATAGCTTTATGTATCCGTTGACAGCACCGACATTTCGTGATATAGTTTTGACCGTATGATTAAAGGAGCACAAAATGCCAGACACAGCATCTATCTTACCTTTCCATGCAAGACTTTTTGCCCTGCTTCTCTCTTTTTTTCTGCTTAGTCTCTAAGCATATTTCTTAATTTTAAAAACACCTTTGAAGGTGATAGATTCAGAATCATATGGTGGGCATAATAGTGCCTTGATAATATTAATACAATAAAAGAGAGTTGTTATGAATAATGAAACCAACCAATGGAATGCAGACTGTTATAGAGAACATGCCGATTTTGTGTGGAGATTGGCATCACCGGTCGTCGAGTTATTGGCACCTCGTGAAGGTGAAAAAATTTTAGATTTGGGTTGCGGCGAGGGCACACTCGGGTTGGAAATAGCTAAAAGCGGTGCTGAGGTTCATGGCATTGATTTGAGCGTAAATATGGTACGTAAAGCTAAGAAACAGGGCTTGAATGCCAGGGTTATGGATGTAGTAGAGATGCCCTATGTCGAAGCATTCGATGCCATCTTTAGTAATGCCGTGCTTCACTGGGTGCGAGAGCCAAAACGTGCCGTTGAGCATATTGCACGGGCGCTTAAAGACGGAGGTCGCTTTGTGGCAGAGTTTGGCGGTATGGGCAATGTCGCACGTATTGTTACAGCAATGCGGGAGGTTTTTTCCCATCACCCCGAGTATGGGACATTTAATGATTTTTGGTATTTCCCTTCGCCTCAGGAGTACCGATCGCTTTTGGAGCAGCATGGCTTTAACGTGACGTATGTAGCATTAATTCCAAGACCGACGCCCATAGATGATATGGCACACTGGTTGGCGCTGTTTAGTAATGGAGTGACCGCACAGTTGTCTCACAATCAGGTTGTGCAGTTTCGTCAGGAAGTGCGCGAACGACTGAGAGCGACCAATTATACTGACGCTAACGGTTGGATGGCAGATTATGTACGAATTCGCGTAAGAGCAGTGAAACAAAGCAGAACTGTGGCACAAACATAAGCGTAATCCGTGTATAATGAAGGATCTTAACAAGAGGTATACGATGCAACGCGTACCCATTGACACACTCTGGTTATCGGCACTATTGTTACGCTCTTGCGGTAGTGAGAATTCAATATATCAAGCCGATGCTGCGTTGTTGTTTCATTCAGGGTTTGAAAGCGGGAATGTATTGGGAGTCGCCCAATGATTCATACGGTACCAAGCAGTGACGGCTCTTACACTGCCTACTCCAAAGAGTATGATGAACATTATCATTCCACAAAAGACGGAGCGCTGAACGAATCACTCAACAAACATGTGATTCCCGCGCTTTTGCATGTCAAAAACAAGACATCCATTACCATTTTAGATATTTGCTTTGGTTTGGGGTTTAACACGCTGGCGACACTCTATTATTTACATGTCAATCATATAAAGAAAAAAGTCACCATCATCTCACCGGAACGTGACGGTGAATTGATTACCGGTTTAAAAGATTTTGAGTATCCGGAAATCTTCAAACCCTTTTTGCATGTCATGACGGCGCTCAGCAGTGAGCACGAGTACCGAGATGACATGATACATGTAAGCGTAATCGTGGGTGACGCAAGAGCCTATTTAAAAACGGCAACGGAACAGTTTGATATTATTTACCAAGATGCTTTTAGCCCCTCCGTCAATCCTTTACTCTGGACACGCGAATACTTTGCAGATATTGTACGCGTGATGAAAAATGATGCCATTCTTACCACGTATTCTACCGCATTACAAACAAGACTCGCACTGCATGAGCAACATTTACATGTATATTTGAACAGGGGTAAAGGGTATCGCAATGCCACCGTGGCATCCAAACAGAAGCTTCACGGTTATGAACGTGTCAACATGAATCACAAAATTTCCTGCAATCCCAACGTGGCATCTCTTTGTGATGCCAACATAAAATAGCTGTAATAGCTACTGCATAACACTTTTTAACATATCTGTGCCATAGTCGCAATTTACCCCGTTTATTTTACATCTTTTTAAGCTGTATGAGATAGAATTAGTCATAAGAATTCATTTACAATAAGGCTAAATAATGTTAAAATTAATGATTTTATCACTGCTGTCGCTACTGTTATATGCCGATGCTCCCGTAGTTAAGACGGGACAGACCACCATTTACAAAGCAGGAGATGACGGCACTTACAGAGCAGGA
>QNZR01000176.1 GCA_003978475.1 Sulfurimonas sp. | reverse complement strand
TTTCGGTGGTATTGAGCGTGGAGTCATTGTTGACTGTACCCTGGGATATGGCGGGCACAGCATGATGATCTTAGAAGCCAATCCGCAAGTCAAACTTATTGGAATTGATCAGGATCCCGCCGCTATTGATTTCTCTACAAAGCGTTTGGCTCCGTTTCAGGAGCGTGTCGAGATCATTCAAGGGCGTTTTGCTTCAGTCATTTCTGAAGTCATAGCGCGTGAAGGTGTTCAGAATATTCGGGGTATTTTAGCCGATATCGGGGTCTCTTCCTTGCAACTTGACCAAAAGGAACGGGGGTTTTCATATGAAAGCAGTACTTTAGATATGCGGATGAACCCTGAGGCATCGCTCAGTGCCGCAGATGTAGTCAATGGCTACTCCCGTCATGAACTCGAGCGCATATTGCGTGATTACGGAGAGTTGCGAAATTATAAAAAAATTGCTTCGGTTATGTTGCAGGGGCGACCGTTCTGCTCGGCAAAAGAACTTGCCGATGCGATCAAACCTTATGCACCGCGGGGTAAAAAAATCCATCCGGCAACTTTGGTGATGCAAGCCATACGCATTGAGGTCAATCGTGAACTTCAGGAACTTCAAGAGCTTTTAGATGCTATAGAACATGTTCGGCTTCAGGGTACGACGGTGGGTATTATCTCCTTTCACTCGCTTGAAGACCGTATTGTCAAACAGCAGTTTGCGCGCTGGAGCAAACACTGTATCTGTCCGAGTGATGCCATGCGATGTAGTTGTGGAAACAACCATGCTTTAGGTACCATGGTAACCAAAAAACCCATTACCGCCGGTGAAAAAGAGTTGCAGGAGAATCCGCGAAGCCGCAGTGCTAAAATGCGTATTTTTGAAATGGATTGTCGCGGTGAGTGACAAAAATGCCATACTCGAAGCGGTGGAACCGGTCATTGTTCCTTCACAAAAAATGGGAGTTCGGTATCTGATTGGGGTCTTGTTAATTGTCAGTATGCTACTGCTCGTAACATTTCCAAAAATCTATCTTCAAAATCAGATTTATTACAAAAGTCGTGATATTGCTGTACTGAAAAGGGAATTTAATGCACTTAAAGAAGAAAATCGCGTCATTACTTCACAAGTGGAGGCAATACGGTTTAAAAATCAGATACTCGATACCCTGTTTTAGAGCTTCTTTTAAGATGAGCTGATTTATAATAGTAACATACGCTAACATTAATGGAGGGTAGTACCATGCTAAAAATGCTACTTGTACCCATCGTGGTGTGTTGTGCTTATGCTTTTGCCGGTACGACCAACCCTTTTGAAAAACGGACACCATTTCAGGAGGCGACCATCACTTACAAAATTTCGGGTACTTCTGAGGGCACATCAACTTTGTATGTGAAAGCTTATGGCAACTATCTTTCAGAACATGAACAAACGACGATGTCTATGTTTGGTATGGACAAAAAAACAGACCGACTCACACTCGTGACACCGGAGTGGATCTATACCGTTGATCTTGACACCCGAACGGGAACCAAAGTGAGTAATTTTGAAACCTACATGCAGCAGGAATATACGAAACTCTCACCGAAAGAACAAAAAACTGTGCGCCGCAATGCCCGGAAAATGGGTACGGACTTTTCACGGGGTCTGGGAGGACGTATCAAATTTAATGCGGCAATGATTCACGGATACAGTTGCGATAAAACGACGATAGCAGGCATGACATCTTACACCATTCACAATACGGCAGTGGTATTGAAAATGGAGGGCTCTGTCATGGGTATGAGCATAAAAAAAGAGGCGGTGTCAATAGATAAAGGTGCGGTAGGACGTACGCATTTCAAGCTTCCCGAAAATATCAACATTACCTATGATGCGAGTGCGGATGCCATGATGAAAAAGCAGGCGGCTGAGATGATGCAGCGATTGTTACATCCATTATTTAAGTGAAGATACTTACAGACATTGACATGTAAATTAATTTTAGCAAAGTATAATAGCACCATGTACTTTCCTACAAGGTCACGCATTTGATACGACGTTTTATTGAATTTGCTATTGATAAGCCTCTTTTAAATCATATGTTTATGGTTTTTATTATATTGCTATCTATTTTCTCTTACATTAACATACCCAAAGAGATCTTTCCGCCGGTTCAGATGGATAAAATCAGCATTGGCGGTGTGTATGCCGGTACAAGCGCTGATGTACTCGATAAAATGGCAGTGAAGAGCATTGAAGATGATCTGAAAAATATTGATGCGCTCGATGATATTAAAACAACCATCAAAAATGGTGTGTTTGCCATGATTATTGATATTAAGCCCGGCTCGGACAATATGAGTGTGCTCAATGATGTTAAAGATGTCATCTCCAAAGTCAAACGGGATCTGCCCGCAGATATGAATGAACCTGTTGCCAAAATACATGTCAATGTGATTCCTTTGGTGCTCATTGCCATTGCCGGGGATGTTCCCAAAAAAGAGTTACTGCGTTATGCCGATGAACTGAAAAGTTCTTTAAGTGCGTTTAAAGATTTGAGTGATATCAGTATTCGCGGTGATGCCGATGAAGAGTTGGTCATTCGTATTAACGAAGAGAAGGTTCGTGC
>QNZR01000075.1 GCA_003978475.1 Sulfurimonas sp. | reverse complement strand
TTTGTAAGTAAAAAGATACGGTAGGTTTTTGTGTAGACTTTTATAGGCAGCCATCAGCTTTCGAGTAAACTATTCTTTCCCAATGATAGAATTAATACTTTTTTCATTGATAAATTTTTCATGCTTTTTGTATCAGGCATCAAGGTTGTTTATAAATCTTGTCTCAGTTGTAGTCGTCAATCTCACAACTATCTTCTTCAGCTCTTGAGAAGCTTCAAGCTTTGGTTTACGTGTCAAATAACGGCACTTTGAATAATGAGGTGGAGAAAGCAGCATGAGTGCTGTTATTACTCTTAATTTGAAGCATTTATTGTTTAGTTTTTGGGGGCCAGCTCACAGAGTGAGTGTGCCAAAGAGTTAAAAAGACAAGATTTTTTAACTCTTTGTAGCTAGGTCTATTCGTACTATTTAGATAAAATGAGTAACGTAACAAAAAAAGGAATTAAGCAATGCCAAGCACACAGCAGCGTGCCAAACTGCATCGCCAAATCTGGCAAATCGCCAACGAGGTTCGTGGCTCAGTTGATGCCATTAAAACCACAGTAGCGAAAATTGATACAATAGTAGCGGAGACAGAAGCATGATATTGGCAAACAAATTGGGCATCACAAGTCAGGTAGAGCTATCTAACGCAGAGGAGAAGATTTCAAAACAAAAAGCAAAAGCACTTTTTGACTCTGGCGATATAAAAAAAGTTGCCATCGGAAAGTTTGAGGGTCTCTCTTTTATACACCGTTACCTTTTTGGTGATCTCTATGCGTTTGCAGGAGAGCTAAGAGATGTCAATATCTCAAAAGGGGATTTTCGCTTTGCCCCTGTGATGTATCTGGAAGCTTCGCTCTCACATATAGACGCAATGGCTCAAAGTAACTTTGAGCAGATAATAGAAAAATATGTAGAGATGAACATTGCCCACCCTTTTCGTGAGGGCAACGGCAGAGCGACAAGAATCTGGCTAGACCTGATCCTAAAATCCGAGCTTCAAAAAGTGATAGACTGGAACATGATAGACAAAGATGACTACCTCAGTGCCATGCAAAGAAGTGTCGTAAAAGATATAGAGATAAAAGTACTACTCAAAGATGCTCTCACCACAAAAATAGATGATAGAACACTCTTCATGAGTAACATCGATGTAAGCTACTACTATGAAGGCTACACACAGTTTAAAACTGAGGAGCTTTAGAGATGGAGCAAAAAGTTTACTAAACCCTGATTTTTTTGCTTTTGTGTTGGCAAAGCAGGAAGAATGCCCGCTTATAACAGGTGATGCACAGCTTCGTAACGTTGCAGAAGCGTAAGGCTACTGTGCTTTAATAGTTCCAATAAATTCAAGTTCAATATGATGTTTTTTGAGATCCTCAGGGATCAGAGGAAAAACCTGGTCGGTAGGTAAGCAAGTGTATATTTTTAGACAGATCTCTTCGTTTTTGCAAAGCGCCGTTCCAATGGCGGTGACCCCTTTAATATTCATTAATTCTGACTCATACTGTAAACGTAAATTTTCAACTTCTTCGATATTTTGCTTCATTTCTAATCCTATAGCGTTGGCGAGACTTAAGCTAATAATTAATAATAGGTTTCGTAACATTTTAGCCACTCTTAAAATAATTTAAAAGCAAAGAGATAGGTAGAAATCCCATCTCTTTGGCGCTTAAGAAAAGTCGAATCGTACATACGGAATACGAATGAAATCATGACTCTTAAAATTGAGTTGTGCTGTCGATCCGCTTCCTTCGGTTTCTACATGTGCCCTTACAGATACCTCAGCAATAACCCATTTGTTTGCTCCGACCGCCATGGATTCGGAAAAGAAATTTCCGCTCCCATCAATGCGACCCTTGCGGTTAATATTATCACCATGCAAACTAAAGACATCTTTTTTTCTGGAGCCGGTCCAAACATTTTGGTAGAGTCTGACGCCAATTTCCAGATCAATTAAAGCTTCTTTTGAATTATACCATTTATCGTTAGAGTAAATTTGATACCAACCGCGAGTAGTGTAGGAAACTAAAGCTCGAATGTGACCAATGTTTTTCGGAAAGAAAGCAAAATAGAGTTTGACTGATGTCGTGACATCATTGTCATCTGAAATGCCGGAACCATCACCTCTGGCACGAGCATAGGGGAACATCTTGTTAGCAGCCAAGTTAAACCCGGAACTTCCACGAGTTACCCCTCCTTCATTGTGTATGTAAGACTTTCCCCATCCATGGTAGGGATGATAATCATAATATCGCCCGGAAGCAGCACCCCCTGTCGTTAGTGCGACAAGGTTGGAATCTAACATTAACTGTGTATTGATTTCTGTATCAAAGATATCTGAGGTGGTTGCCAGTGCTTTTTCTGCTTCCTCTGTCAAAATATGCGCCTTTTCATTGGCGTCTTTATGCTCTTTTTCAAGTGCTTCAGGCTTAATGTTAACTATTGAAGTTATAACGTCTTGGAGTTCCTCCTGATTTTTTCTGCGATCTTCTTTAGTGTTTTCAATGGCAACTTCATGTTCAACAAACTCTTGTTCAGGTTCTTGTTGTGCGTGATCGTCAAGCCATTCTTTTGTAGGTAATTGATCTATCATCTTTAAATCCTTTC
>QNZR01000166.1 GCA_003978475.1 Sulfurimonas sp. | reverse complement strand
CCGCAATATTCGACGACGACGACCAAGTCATCACTGGAGGACTTTGAAGCGCAGTTTCATGAGAGTGGTATGGATGCGATTCTGGTTGAAATTAAACATTACTATGAAAATGCCACGCTCAATAGAGCCATTGTGAAAAAAATCACCCAGAGCGTCGGTAAGGATGACAGCGAGCAATTCGATCTAATCTTCTCCGCCCACGGTCTACCGCAAAAAATTGTCGATAGTGGCGATGCGTACGAGCGTCAGATACGGCGGCATGTCGGATTGATTCAGGAAGAACTGCGCGCTCAGGGAGTGAGCTTTAATGCCGTGCATCTTGCGTATCAGTCTAAGGTCGGGCCGATGGCATGGCTGAAGCCCTCGCTCGATGAGACTTTGAAGGTGATGCTGAACAAAAAAGTACTGATCTGTCCCATTGCTTTTACCATCGACAACTCCGAAACCGATTTTGAGCTGGGAGTTGAATATAAAGAGATTGCCGATGCGCTGGGTTTTGAGGCGTACCGTGTAAGTACGTGTCTTAATGATGATGCACTGTTTGTTGATGCTTTGTGCGAGATTTATGAGAAGATGCGTGAATGAAAATTGCCATTTTCGATATGGACGGTACCCTGCTGGATTCGGGGTACGATATTACCGTCTCCATTAATCACGTCAGAGCAGCGCTGTATGGTCTGCAACCGTTGGATGTTGCGTATGTTATTGCCGCTATTAATGCCCATCAGCGTAATTTGGCACAACTGTTTTACGAAACGCAGCAGTATGAGTCATCGGCGCAACAACTTTTTGAGGCGCATTATTATGAGCAGTGTACGCAACACGTTCGATTGTACGAGGGAGTTTATGAAACCCTGCACACGCTCAAAGAAAATCGGGTTCATCTTTGTGTTGCCACCAATGCGCCCACGGTTTTTGCCACAAGAATGCTGACACATCTTTGTGTAGCACCGCTGTTTGAACATATTGTCGGTGCCGATATGGTCGAGACTCCCAAACCCGACAAACAGATGCTGGAGTTTATCCTGAATCGCTATGGGTTTACCCACGGTAATGACAGCGCATGGATGATTGGTGACAATTCCAAAGATATGCAAAGCGCTTCAGGTGCAAATATTGGCTCTATTTTTGCAACATGGGGGTTTTCACGCGAAGGTGAAGGGCATCATAGAGCCGATCATCCCTCTAAGGTCATCGATATTATTCATGCGTAAACCGGTAACTATTTTTTTACATGTAATATTTTGTTCGGCCATGCTGTTGGCGGCACCTCATGAGAGCCATCATGAAAAAAAAGATTTTAAAAGTGCGAGTACCGCAGCACTTCAAAAGCTCATCAAATCACAACATCATGTCTCAAAATTTTTACGCAACAGTGCTTTGCGGCAATATTATCAAGCGCAGGGTTACCGTCCGTTCTGGTTTGATGAAAACGGCATTAAGTCTATTGCGGTTGAACTGATTAATGTCGTGCAGAAAGATCCGGTCCTAGGACCGGCATCGGGTAAGCTTTTTGGACTGCGTGACCTGATTGTCACTATTGGCACTGTGCAGAGTGCTCCGGAATTCAATATAACCAAAGCGATGCAGACAGATCTGAAAATCACGGGTATTTATGATGAATATATGAAGCGTGTGGCATCGGGTTCCATTGACTGGAATGCATTTCAACGCAAGCTTGAAGCCCTGGAAGAAGAGAAAAAAATATTGGCAAGCTGGGATCGTTACGGTGCCTACAAAAATCGTAGAAAACTGCTCTACAAAGCCCTGAAAAACAATCATATCTACAGCGCCGTTAATGCGGTTAACTACACCTACCCTATGGCAAAGGAGCTGGAAAAGGCATTGCAACGCTATGAGCAAATTGCTCAGGAGGGAGGTTACATACGGCTGCCTGAATTTCAAAAACTTTCTCAGGGTGACCGTGACTCTGCCGTGATATTGTTGCGGGAACGCCTCCTTCAAAGTGGTGAGCTCAATACGACAGAGTGCTACAGGCTCGATCGTAACGCAAGCCAGTGCCTTGAATATTTTGATGCCGATGTCACAGCGGCAGTTAAGGCATTTCAGCGTAATCACGGACTGATTGTTGACGGCGTCGTCGGTCCAAACACCCGAAAACATCTTAACATTACCGTAGAAGAAAAAATTGCCATGATTCGGCTCAATCTCGAACGTATGCGCTGGCTTCCTCGAACTTTGGGAAAGCGATATGTGCTTGTGAATATTGCTGATTATACACTTTATATGATTGATGATGGAAACGTCTCGCTGGAGATGCCCATTGTCGTTGGTGAGAAGCGCCATCCTACTCCGGTTTTCAGCAACAAGATGTCATCGGTGGTATTGAATCCTTACTGGAGGGTTCCTCAAAGTATTGTCAAGCGGGAACTGGTGCCCAAACTGGTGAAAGATCCGTATGCACTGGTAGCACAGGGCATGCGAATGCATGCCGATTGGAATGAAAGTTCTCCCGATTATGATTTTGCCACGATTGACTGGAGTATCATGAATGTAAACGGAGTATTTATTCGGGAACATAAATTTTACCCGCCCTAGAGGATTGTTATGGCTCGGAACTTGAATAAAACGCATCGGCACGTCA
>QNZR01000052.1 GCA_003978475.1 Sulfurimonas sp. | reverse complement strand
AAGCTTCTCAATAATTTGCGGTGTGGCATCCAGTCCGTTGGCTTCGAGATAGCGAGGTACCACCGCCATACGATGCAGAAGCGAGTGTGCCGTACGATTCTGGGCTTCAAAAAGGGCGTTATGAACCGGCAGTGCACCGTAATGACTTCCAAGGTCGTGCAATATCTTTTCAAGCATCTGAAAATGGCGAATCTCATCCGCAGCAACTTCAAGCCAGTCGTTGTAATAACGGTGCGGCAGATTGCGGAAGCGATACGTCGCATCCAGTGCCAGGTCAATAGCACTGTATTCAATGTGGGCTATGGCATGAACAAGGGCTATGTGTCCCTCGCGACTTTGAAGATTGTTGCGCCGTGGAACCTGTTGAGGCGGTACGACATGGCAGTGGGTGGTGTAAGAGGGTTCCGTAAAAAGCAGCGGTGCTTGCGTGTGGATATAGAAGACGTGCCCGGCATCGTTAGCATAACACCGGTAAAACGCTTGAAAACGCTCGATTTTTTCATGAGGTGTCGTGGTAAGTAAAATTGTCTGAAGTGTCTGAAAAAAATCCATTATTCTAGTACCCCCGCAAATAATAACCGACTTTGTAGCGGATCAGTGTTTTTTGTTCCGGTCTGGGGTATTTGGCATAGGCATATTCAATGGTCTCTTTGGTGGTGCGATCAAGCAGGTAGTACCCACTTTTGTCAATCAGACGAAGGTCGCTAATATCACCGTTTGGGTAGAGATAAAACTCAACAATATTGCTGGAATTTACATGTAAATCTCCAGTAAGATTGACTCTGCCGACACGGTTGAGCACCCGTTGCGTAATCCTTCGCATGATCTCCTGATTGTCTAAAATATACTTTTGCTCCCCCTGACTCAGTTTTGTAAACGTCTCACCGTAAAGTTCCTGAATATCCTGATTGATACGGTTAGCCTCACGTTTTGGCGTGTTGTGCTCTTTCGAAGTTGTTGTCACAGGCGCTGAAAGCAGGTCATACAGGCTTGAGTGTTCCGGCGCGGGAGCTTTTTTGGCGGTAATGTAGGGTTTTTTTGGAGGAATCGGCTCCCGCTTGGGTGTGGGTACGGCAACAGGCATTTTTTTAGATGGCGGCTTTGGAGGCTTTTTGGGTTTTGGCAACGATTTTTTGACGGTAATTAACGGTTTGGTAATTATTTTTTTTACCTGTTTTTGCTTGGGCAGGGTAGGTGTCTTGCTTGGAGGGCGGGGATTGTCGACTACCGCATCACGACGCACTTCCGGACGCTCTTTTAAAGAAACCCGTATACGCTCCTCTTTTTTTGGCATGGTTTTGGGTGTTTTGGGTATGAATACGAAGAGGGCGACAAAAAGCAGCAAGATCACTACATGTAATATGATAGCAAGAAGTAAAGCACTGAGCGAACGTTTCATATATAAAAAATTATACATTTATATAATGAACAATTCGCTATAATCGCTAAAAATTACAGTGGATTAAATATGAATATTGAAAAATCATTGTCTGCCTTTGAGGCAGCATCACAACTCATTCCCGGCGGTGTTAACTCTCCGGTGCGTGCGTTTGCCAGTGTCGGCGGTACGCCACGCTTTATTAAAGAAGGCGAGGGTGCCTACCTTATTGATATTGACGGGAATCGCTACGTCGATTATGTGCAAAGTTGGGGACCGCTGATTTTTGGACATAAAGATGAACATATTGAATCGGCAGTTATTGATGCCGTGAAACATGGATTAAGCTTTGGTGCTCCCACGCTTGCCGAGACACATCTGGCACAGGAAGTGGTTTCCCTTTACGACGCTATCGATAAAGTACGTTTTGTCAGCAGCGGTACAGAAGCGGTCATGAGTGCCATTCGTCTGGCACGAGGCTACACCGGTCGTGATGATATTGTCAAATTTGAAGGCTGCTACCACGGACACAGCGACTCGCTTTTGGTTCAAGCCGGTTCAGGTGCTGCGACATTTGGCAATCCGAGTTCACCCGGCGTTCCGGCAGACTGCACCAAACATACCCTGCTGGCAACCTATAATGACATTGAGAGTGTCAAACAGTGTTTTCAACACAGCAGTGGTATTGCCTGTGTGATTATTGAACCCATTGCCGGCAATATGGGCCTGGTTCCGGCACGTAAAGAATTTTTGGCGGCATTGCGCATTCTTTGTGACGAGCACGGTGCACTGCTGATTTTTGATGAGGTAATGAGCGGTTTTCGTGCGACACTTTACGGTGCCCAAAGTATTACCGGTACGGCTCCGGATCTGGTAACGCTGGGTAAGGTTATCGGCGGCGGCATGCCGGTAGGTGCCTTCGGGGGCAAGTTGGAAATTATGCAGCAACTCTCGCCTGAGGGACCGGTCTATCAGGCGGGCACTTTAAGCGGCAATCCGGTAGCTATGGCAGCGGGGCTGGCCGCTTTAAGTAAACTCAAAAAACACAACAAGCTCTTTTCTGTTTTACAAACACGGGCAACACGCTTGGTTGAGGGGATGAAAGAGGCCGCCGCCGCAAAAGGCATTACGCTGCAGACCGATGTTCGCGGTTCCATGTTTGGATTCTTCTTCAACAATGCACCCGTTGCCGACTTTAATGATGCTGCAGCAAGTGATCTGGAGATGTTTGCCGCGT
>QNZR01000004.1 GCA_003978475.1 Sulfurimonas sp. | reverse complement strand
TGTTGCAGAGTTTGAAATGAACGGTCAGACATTTACGGCCGAGTATTCGGAAAAATTTAAAACAGCCGAAGAAGCAAAATCTTTTTTGGAAAAAGAGATAGGTGCTTCCTATAAAATTTCCTCGGTAGAGAAAAAACCGGCAAAGAAATCTCCTGCAGCACCTTTTACGACTTCCACGCTTCAGCAGGAAGCATCCAGAAAGCTTGGCTTTCCGGTAGCTGTAACGATGCGCGTTGCCCAAAGTCTTTACGAGTCGGGAAAGATTACATACATGAGAACAGACTCCGTAAACCTGTCGGATTTTGCACTTACAAGAGCCAAAGAGGAGATAGAGAAAAACTTTGGTAAAGAATACGTTAAAACACGAAAATACACTACCAAGTCAAAAGGAGCTCAAGAAGCTCACGAAGCTATCAGACCAACATATCTTGAAAACCAGACAATAGAAGGTGCCTCATATATTAACCGGGCTCTGAGCAAGGTACCGCATATTGTAGCATCATATACCGACTATTCACTAGGAGCCCTGGAAAAGACTGACAACCGTCTGGATGTAGCACTTTCGCAAAAAGAACTCTTTTTTGCGGTAGAGACTCCCGAGGGTCTGCGTCTTACACGTGACGGATCTTTTGCGCTTAATGATGCAGGAGTGCTGGTGACAAAAGAGGGTTACAAGGTACTGCCTCAAAATTACCGGAATGATCCCG
Organism: Sulfurimonas sp.; assembly: GCA_003978475.1. Taxonomy (GTDB): domain Bacteria; phylum Campylobacterota; class Campylobacteria; order Campylobacterales; family Sulfurimonadaceae; genus QNZR01. The sequence goes on along the minus strand of QNZR01000004.1, from coordinate 1,917 downwards.
ATGCCAACATTCGTTTTAATGTGGAAGAGAGCATTATTGAGCTGGATAAGAACGGACAGTTTTACAACTCGGCTCCCGGTTCCGTTCAGTTGATTGAAGGGAGTAAGTTATTGATAGTCGCGGTTGAAAACAGCAATTATCTTACCAAAGAGGGTGATGGGCTCTATGTGCCCGACAGCGCCGATGAACTGGTGCCGCTACAAGAGAGCGGTGCCGTAATGCAGGGCTTCATTGAAAAGAGCAATGTGAACCCGATTACCGAAATGGTCGCTATGATTGAGTCCAACCGTCTTGTGGGTATGTATCAAAAAGCGATGGACGCTCAAATGAGCGATATGAACCGTGATGCCATTGAAAAACTGGCAGTAACACGACGATAAAAGGATAATAACATGATGCAATCACTCCATACAAGTGCTACGGGTATGATGGCAATGCAGACGCAAATTGATACGACCGCCAATAATATTGCCAATGTCAACACGATTGGTTTCAAACAGTCTCGTGCCGAGTTTGCGGATTTAATGTACCGTGTCATGGAGTATGCCGGTACCGCTACAAGCGATACCACCAAATCACCTACGGGAATTGAGGTGGGGCTGGGTGTGCGCTCTACTGCTATTAGTAAAATTTTTACCGAAGGCTCGCTTAAGGAGACCAACAATAATCTGGACCTGGCTATTATCGGCAATGGGTTTTTTAAACTTGAGCTGCCTGACGGTACGGAAGTTTATAGTAAAAACGGCGCCTTTAAGCGTGATGCCAACGGTGCTATGGTGAACAGTGACGGCTACAAACTCATTCCTGAGATTGTTATTCCCGAAGATGCGACCAATCTCTCTATTGGTACGGACGGTATTGTCAGTGTGATTCAACCCGGACAGGCGCAGGCTACGCAGATTGGACAGGTAAACCTGACCAACTTTATTAATCCTGCCGGATTGCACGGTATGGGAGACAATCTCTTTATGGAGACCGATAGCTCCGGTCAACCGGTTGACGGTACACCCGGAATTGACGGATTGGGTTCACTGCGTCAGGGCTTTGTTGAGTTAAGCAATGTGGAGCTGGTGGTAGAATTAACCGATCTCATCACCGGGCAACGCGCGTATGATGCTAATTCCAAAGTCATTACCACCAGTGACGAGATGCTCCAGACCGTTAATAATCTCAAACGTTAATCCAGTCAATATGATATAATATTAAACAGCTGAATCAAGATGTCAATATGCCGTCTACGGATTAATTGACATCTTTCAGCCTCTTTAGAGTTCCGCTTGGCTATAATCGCAAAAATTATTTTAGGATAATCAATGCAAAAAATAGAAGGTAAAGTCTGGAACTTCGGTAAAGATATCGATACCGATCTGATCATTGCCGCACGCTATCTCAACACTTCGGTACCCGAAGAGCTGGCAAAACATGTTATGGAAGATGCCGATCCCGATTTTGTAACAAAAATGTCGCGGGGAGATATTATTGTCGCCGGTGAAAATTTTGGATGCGGTTCGTCTCGTGAACATGCACCAATCGCACTTAAAGCAGCCGGTATCTCTGCCATTATTGCCCCGACCTTTGCGCGTATTTTCTACAGAAATGCTTTTAACATGGGGCTTCCCATTTTTGAACTTGAAGAGAGCGCCCAGATTCATGAGGGCGATATGATCAGCATTGATATGGCTGCAGGTACCGTGACGAACAAACGTAACGGAAACGTCTATTCGTTTACTCCGATTCCGGAATTTATGCAAAAACTGCTTCATGCCGGCGGGCTTATGCATTTTGCGAAAGATGAAATTGCTTCTTAAAGGAGAGTCAATGAAAAAATATAAGATCTGTCTGATTAAAGGGGACGGTATCGGTCCTGAAATTATCGATGAAGCCGTAAAAGTTCTCGATGCGGTCGCTTCATGCGAA
>QNZR01000133.1 GCA_003978475.1 Sulfurimonas sp. | reverse complement strand
CACAATCTTGTCATCGCCTTCGATACTCTCAAGTACCTTCATAGACTCCGTATCATCGTCTTCAATGCCGCCAAAAACAGTATGTACCCCGTCTAAATGCGGGCACGGTACGAAACAGATAAAAAATTGTGAACCGCCGGTGTTGGGTCCGGCATGTGCCATGGAAAGGGTACCTTTGACATGGTGATGGTTATTGAGCGCCGTTTCACACGGAATGGCCCAGCCCGGTCCGCCGGTACCGGTACCGTGAGGACAACCGCCTTGCGCCATAAATCCGGGAATGACACGATGAAATGCCAAATCGTTGTAAAAGCCGTCATTGGCGAGTGTCGCAAAATTGGCAACGGTATTGGGGGTCTCATCACCGTAGAGCTTGATCCACATCACACCTTTGGAGGTGGTCATTTTTGCCCAGGAAAATTGCGCTATTTCCTCAGGGGTGTAATCATATGTTTTCATTGTTTCTTTTCCAAACATGGGTTACCTTTGTCAAATGTTATGCGATATTATACTTAAAATAAGACAAAATATATCCTTAATCTAAACTTTAAAAAATTGACTAAGGTCAAGGGTATGGTTTTTTATAATAGTTATAATCGCTCTGACTCGAAAAAAAAGGAGAGAAGATGTCAAAGATGTCAATTTCACGTAGAGATTTTCTAAAGAGTTCGGCAGCAGCATCGGCTGCGGCAGCCATCGGTATGGCTGTTCCGAGTGATTTAGAGGCCAAATCCAATGCCGCACAAAGCGACTGGAGATGGGACAAGGCTGCCTGCCGATTCTGTGGTACAGGATGCGGAATCATGCTGGCTACAAAAGGAGGAAAAATCGTTGCTGTCAAGGGGGATCCGGCAGCTCCGGTCAATCGTGGTCTTAACTGCATCAAAGGGTATTTTAATGCAAAAATCATGTATGGTGCCGACCGTTTAACCACACCGTTACTGCGAATGGATGATAAAGGAAATTTCGACAAAAAGGGAAAATTCCGTCCGGTATCGTGGCAGCGGGCGTTTGATGAGATGGAAACCCACATTAAAAAAGCGCTTAAAGCCAGTGGACCTGAGGGGGTTGCTGTATTTGCTTCAGGACAATATACGGTGATGGAAGGGTATGCCGCTCAAAAGATGATGAAAGGTGGTTTTCGCTCTAATGCGATTGACCCTAATGCCCGTCACTGCATGGCTTCAGCGGTGGTCGGTTTCTACCAGACCTTTGGAATTGATGAGCCTTCTGGTTGTTATGATGATATTGAGTTAACCGATACTATTGTTACTTGGGGTTCAAATATGGCAGAAATGCACCCAATTCTCTGGTCACGTGTTACGGATCGTAAACTTTCCGATCCGGATCGTGTGAAAGTCATCAATATTTCAACGTATCGTCACCGAACATCTGATTTGGCAGATATTGAGATTATTTTCTCACCCAATACCGACCTTGCGTTATGGAATTATATTGCGCATGAAATTGTCTACAACCATCCCGATGCCATTGACTGGGATTTTGTGAAAAAACATATTGTCTTTGCCGCGAGTCCTGTAAATATGGGGTACGGTATGCGCCGTACAGGGGAAAAAGCCCTAAAAGACGGAGAGTACACAGCCAAAGAGATGGAAACCATTTCCAAAGAGATGAAAAAGGTTGTCTCTGCCAAAGAGGCACCGGCACTGGCTCCGTACGGATATAAAGAAGGTGATGTCATGGTGAACAATCCGGCAGGTTTGGCACACTGGGAAATTTCGTTTGAAGAGTATAAAAAATTCCTGGCACCGTATACATTGGATTATGTCGCCAAAATTTCTAAGGGAAATCCGGACGAAGATATTAAAGCGTTTAAGAAAAAACTACAAACATTGGCCGATCTGTATATTGAAAAAGGGCGCAAAGTCGTCTCATTCTGGACCATGGGTATGAATCAGCATACACGAGGCACATGGGTCAACACCCTGTCTTACAATGTTCACTTTCTGCTCAACAAACAGGCATTGCCGGGTTCTGGAGCCTTCTCGCTTACCGGACAGCCTTCAGCATGTGGTACGGCACGCGAGGTCGGAACCTTCTGTCACCGTCTTCCTGCAGATATGATGGTGAAAAATCCGGCACATCGAAAAATTGTAGAACATTCCTGGAAAATTCCCGAAGGTACGCTCAATCCGGTCGGTAATCAGCATATTATGAAAATTCATCGTGATATTGAAGACGGCGTGGTGAAGTTTGCCTGGGTAAATGTCTGTAATGCCTACCAGGATTCAGCAAGTGCCAGCCACTGGATTAAAGCAGCGCGTGAAATGGATAACTTCATTGTTACCTCTGACGGGTATCCGGGTATTTCGGCAAAAGTATCGGATCTGATTCTGCCCTCGGCAATGATCTATGAAAAATGGGGAGCTTACGGTAATGCCGAACGTCGTACGCAACATTGGAGACAACAGGTTCTTCCGGTGGGTGATGCCATGTCTGACAGCTGGCAGTGGGTTGAACTTTCCAAGCGTTTCACGGTTAAAGATGTATGGGGTGAGCAACCGCTGCGCGGTGGTAAAAAACTGCCTGACGTCATTGCCAAGGCCAAGGCGATGGGTTACAATGAGAATACTACGATGTATGACATTCTTTTTGCCAATGAGCG
>QNZR01000139.1 GCA_003978475.1 Sulfurimonas sp. | reverse complement strand
TATACAGCGTTTTAGCGAGCATACCGATACGATTGAATTTGAGACTATGGGTAAGATGGTGTTGCTCTCGGGTGTCATTTTACCAATACTTCCTGACCATTCCATTAATCATTTGGTGCCGCTGTCACCTTTTAAAATATGGATGGCGGTTGTCATTATTTCGGGTATTTCGTATGCAGGTTATATTGTACAAAAATATCTTTTTCCAAATAGAGGATATTATCTCACCGGTCTTATTGGTGGGATCTATTCTTCAACGGCGACTACCGTGGTATTGGCAAAAAAAATGGCAATTTATGAAGAGCGAGTCTTGGATGCGGGTATTATTGCAGCAACAGCCATGATGTACTTACGTCTTATTATTGTAGCGGCAATTTTTAACCTTACGATTGCCAAAGAAATTTTAATACCCTTTTGTGTCTTTTCCGGTCTGGGTTTCATCGTATCATTACTGTTTTTACAGGCAAAAGAGAATGATATGGAAAGTGCTATTCTTGTAGATGCCAATCCGCTGGAACTGGGAACCGCCTTTCTGTTTGCCGTGTTGTTTGTGGTCATGATGAGTGTGACCACTTATGTGACACAGACGTATGGCCTGCAAGGATTAAAAATTCTTTCATTTATTACGGGTTTGAGTGATATTGATCCTTTTGTTCTTTCTCTTTTAACGGGAGAGTACGGGGTGACACAAGATCAGATTGTAGCGGCAATTTTGATTGCAGCAGGCAGTAATAATTTACTCAAAGGAGTGTATGCTTTATGGTTTGGCGGTATCAGGAAGAGTTTTCGTTCAGCGTTGGTTGTGTCGCTCCTTGGAGCAGGCACTATTGCGTGGGCTTTTTGGATTTAGACCCTCTCTTTTTCATCAAAAGGGAATATTTTAGACAATATAAGGAGATATTATGGCATTGGTACAATCATTCGGCGCAGCAGAAGTCGTGACCGGATCCTGTCATCTGCTACAGCTTGATTCCGGATTAAATATTATGGTTGACTGCGGTATGTTTCAAGGTGAGGTGGAGTATAAAAATTTTCAACCTTTTGGATTTAATCCCAAGGACGTTGATGTGCTCTTGATAACCCATGCGCACTTGGATCATGTCGGACGTATTCCCGAGCTTGTAAAAAAAGGATTTAACGGGCGGATTATTACCTTACGCTCAACGCTGGATTTGGCAGAGGTGGTGCTGCTTGACAGTGCGCATTTAATGGAAGATGATTTTCATACCCATTTTAAAAAGGCGCAGAGACGCGGGAGTGAAAAGCGGGTGAGAAGACCACTTTATAATGTTGAAGATGTTTATAAAGTGTATAGCCTGCCTCTTGTGTATGCGCAATATGCTGAAGAAGTTCCCATCGACACGGGAGTGAGTGCTACATTTCATAATGCGGGACATATTCTAGACTCAGCTATTATTACGATCCGGTATCATGACAAAGGCAATGAAAAAACGGTTGTTTTTAGTGGGGATCTCGGTAATCATAACGATATGGTCATGCCGATTCCCGATCACGTCAGACATGCTAATACGCTTTATATAGAGTCTACTTATGGAGATCGTAAGCATCAGGGAATTAAAGAGAGTGAAGCAAAGTTTAAAACTATTATTCAAGAGACACTGTCACGTCAAGGCAATGTTATTATTCCCTCTTTTGCTATTGAACGTACCCAAGAGATCCTCTGTATTTTAAAACAGCTCTACGATAATCACGAGTTACCGACATGTAAAATTTTTCTTGATTCTCCTATGGCCATTCGTGCTACAAGGCTTTATGACAATTATCATCAAGAGTTGAGTCAGTGTTGTAATGACTATTTAAAGCGAGACGGTTCAATTTTTGAGTTTCCCAATGTGCATTATACCGTGACACAGGATGAGTCTCGAAGAATTAATAATGAACATAGTTGTATTATTATTGCTGGAAGCGGAATGTGTACGGGAGGGCGTATTTTACATCATTTTAAAAATCATATATGGAATGCCAATAACAGTGTTATTTTTGTCGGATACCAAGCCAACGGTACTTTGGGAAGACAATTGGTTGAGGGAGCAGAGTGGATTACTCTTTATCATGAAAAAATTAAAGTTGGTGCAAAAATCCACGCTATTAGCGGTTTTTCCGCGCATGCGGATCAGGGAGAGCTAATGCAATGGATTCGAGGTTTTGAAACTCTTGAAAATATCTTTTTAGTTCATGGTGAGAAGAAAGCACAACAGGTTTTTAAAACACTTATTGCAGAGCAGACGACGCATAAAGTACACATTGTAAAAGAAGAAGAGAAAATCTGGATTTAAACGTATAGGCCAGGTTGAGCAAAAGGAGCAGTTGTAATGGTGAAGTTAATACTTTTGCGCCACGGTCAGAGTCTCTATAATAAAGAAAATCTTTTTACGGGATGGACAGATATCGATTTAAGCCAGCAAGGAAGGGATGAGGCAAAAGCAGCAGGCGCACTCCTGAAAAAACACCATCTTTTTCCCAATATTTGTTTTACCTCATGGCTTAAACGCTCCATTCATACGGCACAGATTGTATTGTACGAGATGGCGTGGGAGCACATTGACTGTCTTAGGAGCTGGAAGCTTAATGAACGGCACTACGGTGCCTGGCAACAGCACAATAAAGATCACATT
>QNZR01000025.1 GCA_003978475.1 Sulfurimonas sp. | reverse complement strand
GGCCATATAAATAACCGCGCCCAAGGTCAACAGAACAAAAATCAGTAACAGTGGCAAAAATCGGTTCATACGGTTCATTGGAAATAATTACTCCATAAACCCTGATAAGGCGTCATCCCGCTCAGAGGAATGTGTTTTTTTCAGGGGTTTCGCTGCGCGCTGATGGTTTAATTTACCAATGGCTTGGTTATAGGGTTGGTCTGATACCACGTAGTAAAAGCTCTCGTCACCCAGAGTAATTTGACGCTCCTGCATCACTTCCAACAGTGCCGACTGTACTTTTGCCGGTGCACGGTTAATCTCATCGGCAAGAAGCAAATTGGTAAAAATCGGTCCCTGTTTGATTCTAAACTCATTGTGTTTCGGATCGTAAATCTCTGCTCCTAAAATATCTGAAGGAAGCAGGTCGGGCGTAAACTGTACCCGTTTAAAATCCAGTCCCAAACTTTTTGACAAGGCATTGACCGTTGTCGTCTTGGCAAGTCCGGGAATCCCTTCAATGAGAATATGCCCTTCACAAAAAAGTCCGATTAAGAGGGAGTCAATCATCTTCTCCTGACCCACCACAACTTTGGCGACTTCAGATTTAATAGCTTCAATTTTTGTAAACATTATAACTCTCTTTTATCATTCTCTTTAAGTAGTGAAATTATAACTTACGGACAACCAATAAAAAGGAAATCACACCGTATTCGTGCGCTTTAGTGCCGCTTTTTTTGCCTGTGCCAATGAGAGCCGTTGTGACTCCAGTGCGACAATAATATCATGATATGCCGTACTATTGGTGACAATAAGCAGCATCAGTAATGCTTTAGAGGAGCGACATCGACGAATCTCACTGCGGAGGTCATGCCTTTTTTGTGACGCTTTTTCCGGATGCTGCTGCCACAATGCGGCATCGAGTCGATGCCACCATAACCATAATGTCTCAACTATAGGATGGCGCACATAACGCCCTAAAACAAATCCCAAAAGAAACATCGCTACAGCGCCAAAGAGAAGACCCGAATACTCTTTTTTCCCTACCATTTCGGGCTTCTCGTCAAGCAACTCGTCGGTGGTATATGCCGGAATGACATCTATGTTAAACGACGCTGTTTTTAGCGGTTCTACCTGTTGGTGTGAAAGGCTCCAGTACTCCTGCTTGAGCGAGGGAATCACATAGTCTTCATGTGCTACAATGGCAAAACGCTGTGTGAGTGTGCCGCGATAGCCTGCAGCCGTTAACTCCAGGGCATACTCCGGCTTCTGCGAAAAGACGGTAGCATGGGAAATATTTAGCTCAAACGGCGGTACCTGCTGCAAGTTACCCACCCCTTCTAAAATCACACTAAAATGTAGCGGTTTGTAGGCACTCACGGTATTGACATCTTTATGAAATGAGAGTGTCATCTCTCCAACCAGCGGTGTGGGAGCAGCTTTTACATGTAAATGCAGCGGAGGCAGTTTCACCGGAGTCGTATCATATGCCAGATCTTCAACATTGTCCCGTCCAATAACGCTGTTCTCAATAGATGCTTTTGTTGTCTGTTTCATCAAGGCACGAAAATTCAGGACAAGCTCACCGGCTTTGTTGGGAAAAAGAACATAACGGTACTCGTAGTACTCTCTCCCCTTATGGGCTCCTTCGGTTTCAAAAAGCAGATGCAGCTCATAATCAGGGTGTTTCATGTTTTGTAATTCAATAAAATATCCATACGCCGCATCAGAAAAGCGACACCGCAACACCACCTCTACCGCTTCATGCACCCGTAATGTCTGCTTATTGGCAGTGACGCTCCAGCTGTATCCTGCATGAAGCACAGCGGTAAGAATCCACGTTGCCATTACGCTACCAAGGAGTCGATTCATTAACACCTCCTTCATTGATAAGCTCATACTGTTTTGAGCTCAGTTTCGCCCGATTTTCTGATAAAGAGAACCTCGCCTCAGTCTGTATTTCCGTTCCACTGTCTGTAGCGCTGCTCGAAGCAGACGCGGCGACATTCATATTGGAACCTCCTCCCTTTTTAGGCAGTTTGGTTTGAGATGACGTACGAGATGTATCATGGTGCCGTTTTCTTGTTACAGACTCTGGCAACGGCACATGAGCATGGGCCGCACGGTAAATATGACGCCAATTCTCATACGCCTGCTGATCAAATTTCAACGTCAGCGACTTCACAAGATTGTCACGTGCCTGGGCAAACGATCTGAGCCGGATATAACACAGAGCTCTATTGTAGTAGATGCGTGCTTTAAAATCGAGCTGGGCTGAGCCAATGGACTCAAAAAGTGCCAGAGCCTTGCCGTAATTTCCGGCACGATACTGTGCCACGGCCCCATTGTAGCGGGCATTAACGGTATTGACTGCTAAAAAATGGCGTGCCGCCTGAAGATAATGCTTGTGCGTATATGCCTGCTTGGCTCTATAGAGATGGTACGCATCCAGCATGCCTGCGTGGGTTGTCACTCCCAAAGCAAGCAGTAGCGTGGCTATTTTCGCAGGAAAAATACTGCCTAAAGAGGTGTGTGCCAACATGAAAAAAAAGAGTGCCCCGGCAATGCAGAGATAAAAAAGTTCGCCGTACCGCATCAAAGGGCTCTCCCCTTGAAAATCTTCACGATACTGCGCACGTAGCAGTGCCCTTAGAGCAGTAGCATCGGGTTGGACAAGATA
>QNZR01000169.1 GCA_003978475.1 Sulfurimonas sp. | reverse complement strand
ATGTGCTTCACCCTTATACGGATAAATGTCGATCACATCGCCCATATTCATGTTCGTAACATCCAACTCTAAAGGGAGCGCTCCCGAATCTTCTGCCGTGGCAAAGAAAATTGGTGCAATGGTACTGCCCAGAACAACACCGCCCGTACGTTTATTTGGCACACCCGAAATATCATCACCCATGTGCCACTGCACGGAATTAATTCCCGATTTACGTGAACTCCCCGTTCCTACTACATCACCGACATACGCCACGGCATGCCCTTTTTTCTTCAACTCTGCAATGGTACCAATCGGGTCATCCATTTTTGCCACCAACATGGAATTGGCATGCAGGGGAATGTCGGAGCGGGTAAATGCTTCTGAGGCCGGAGAGAGATCATCGGTATTGGTCTCACCTTCTACCTTAAATACCGTCACGGTAATCTTATCTGCCAATTCAGGCTTGGAAGTAAACCACTCGGCATTTGCCCATGATGTCATCACTTCCGTTGCCGCGGCATTACCGGCTTTATGAAGCTCCTCTATATCATTGAATGCGTCATAGACCAAAAGTGTCTTGCTTAGTGCTTTCACCGCAGCAGCCACAACGGCTTTGTTTTTAGAAGAGAGTGCGTCAATCAGAGGTTTGACATTATAACCCCCAAGCATCATTCCCAACATCTCAACTGCTTTTTCAGGAGCAATACAATCTACTGAAATATTTTCAGCGGCGACATCATTTAAAAATGCCGCTTTCACATACGCAGCATCATCAACACCCGGTGCAACACGATTGGTTAGAAGATCCAACAGCTCATCGGTACAATGACTCTTAATCAGTTCAATTACTTCTGCTGTCTGTTCAGCCGAAAGTGGAAGGGGTGGAACGCCAAGAGTTTCGCGTTCAGCAACATGTGCTTTATACTCGTCTAAAAAAGCCATTATGACTCCTGCATGAATTTAAATTTAAAAGACGATTATATCAGAAGAATAATTGCAAGATGACACACACGTTACGAAACTACACATAAGTCAAAAAAGTAATTCCATAGATGTGTAGTTTTGTTACATCTACTGGAGAATTTCCCGGTTTCCTTTACTGTTGGGTGCCGAGAGAACGCCCCGTTGTTCTAACTGTTCAACAATGTTAGCCGAACGGTTATAACCAATCTGAAGTTTTCGCTGCAAGTAGCTAATGGAGGTTTTCTTATCGGTCAATACCACGTTTTTTGCTGCCTCATACATGGGGTCGAGCTCACCCATGGTCACTCCCCCATCACCGGAGGCTGCGGTATCATTGGGGTCGCTTAAAAAACTGTTGTTATATTGCGGTTCCCGTTGCGCTTTAATAAATTCGACAATGTGCTCAATTTCATCCTCGGAACTCCACGGAGCATGCAGACGGATCAAACCACTCATGCCCGGTGGAGTAAAAAGCATATCGCCTCGACCCAGCAATGATTCCGCCCCCTGAGAGTCTAAAATAATTTTACTGTCAACTTTTTGCCCTACTTTATAGCTAATACGTGAAGGAAGATTGGCTTTTATTAATCCGGTGACGACATCCACGCTCGGGCGCTGCGTAGCCACAATAAGATGAATACCGCTGGCTCGCGCCATCTGTGCCAAGCGGGCAATAGAAAATTCGACATCTTTACCACTGGTCATCATCAGATCTGCAAGTTCATCAATAATGACAACAATATACGGCAGGACTTCTCCACCCTCTTTTTTAACCTTCTCGTTGTAGTTTTCAATGTTTTTCGTACGGCTCTCACTCATCAGTGCGTATCGACGTTCCATCTCACCGACCATATTACTCAAGGCGGCAATAGCCTGCTTGGCTTTGGTAATAACCGGTGTCAGTAAATGCGGTATATCGTTGTAAATGGAAAACTCCAACATTTTGGGGTCAATCATTAACAATCGCAGCTGATCGGGCGAATTTTTATAGAGCAAACTTAAAATCATGGCGTTAATGCCCACACTTTTACCGCTTCCCGTCGTTCCGGCAATCAGCAAATGGGGCAGTTTTCTCAAGTCGGTAATAAAAGGTTTCCCGACAATATCCTTACCCAGGGCGATGGTCAGCGGTGACGATGCTTCTTTAAAGAGTTTGCTTTCAAAAACTTCACGCAAATAGATGGTCTCGACACTTTTGTTTGGTATTTCAATACCGACGACATCCTTGCCCGGAATCGGTGCCTGAATACGAATGGTCTCGGCTTTAAGCGCCATGGCCAGGTCATCTTGCAAATTTAAAATTTTAGATACTTTAATGTGGGCTGCCGGTTTAAACTCAAATGTTGAGACTACCGGACCGGCATAGGTACGAATGACATCACCTTCAATTTTAAACTGTGCCAGCTTCTCAATGAGATGACGAATTTTCTCATCAAGCTCTTTACCGTCAATGGCACTTTTGTGTTTGGGTGCCGGCGCTAAAAAATCAAGTTTTGGCAATTTGAAGTTTTTAGGCTTTTCGGTTTTACCTTTGTCTATCTGCTCCAGAAGCTTTGTATTCTCTTCAAGTTCATCGACAACAACGGCATGCTTGCCCTCTTTCACCTTTTTTGCCAAGGTAACAATCGTCGGTTTGTCATCAGAGTTTTTTGGAGTTTTCAGAACAAGAGACGGTTCCTGCTCTGCTGGGGTACCGGTCTCATCACCTGCGGCGATGTCGGCA
>QNZR01000220.1 GCA_003978475.1 Sulfurimonas sp. | reverse complement strand
CTCAATCTCTTCGGTTTCGGTAATTTCAAATACAACCCGATGGCAGTGGTCATACTGTTTGAGCTTGTCAAAAATGTACGTGGAAATTTCTTCATCATTAATATCTTCAATCGTAATATTGATGGAAAAATCATACGCGTCCAATAGTTCAAATGCCGCAAATGCCTTGTCAATAACAATTTTGGTAATCTTGGTGTAGAGCTTGGCTTTTTTCGCAATCTCCAGGAAAAAGAACGGGGAGATAACCTCATCTTCCTCCAGCATCCGTACCAGTGTTTCGTATTTGGTTATGGCACCGCTGGCATTATCGATAATGGGCTGATAAAACGTTACGATGCGATCCTGGGCAATTGCATCTTTAATTTTTTGAATCCAGCGAATGTTATTTTCATAATCCTCTTTTTGCATAGTGTCATTATAAATTAAAAACTTTTTATGCCCTGTTTTAGCGGCTTTATATGCCATATTTGCATAAGGCAACAGCTTGTCATACAGCGGTGTATTGGTATAAAAGGCGACCCCGGCACTTAGAGTAAGACTGGCACAGTTATGTGAGTCACAATCGGCTACGGCATTTTCAATATCATTAATCAACGTATCGATATATTCCTGAGAATTTAACGTATTGAGCACGCCCTCTTCAAAGTAAAGCAAAAATTCGTCGGCATGCAGCCGGTAGGGTTTGCAGCCGCTATGCTCGGCAATATCTTTCAAAAGCACGGCAAGTTGCTTGAGTATCGTATCGGCCATATGACTGCCGTAAAAGTCATTCAGACTGCTAAAGTCGTCAATATTGAGGTAAAGCAGAATGGGTTTATCGGCTCCTTTTAGATCATCAAGCAGCTGACTTCGGTTTGGCAATCCGGTCAAGAGGTCGATCTTTTGTCTGAGAATCTCCTCCTTACTTTTCTCAAGCTCGGTAATATCATGCCGTACGGCCACATACTCCACCACCTCACCCTTGGCATCGATAATCGGTAAAATGGTAGCATCTACAATATAATAGTCGCCCGATTTAGTCTTATTTTTAACAATGCCGTGCCATACCTTTTTATTTTTGATGGTCTGCCATAATGTCGTGAAGATTTCGCTACTCATATCGGGATGACGAATGACATTGTGCGGTTTTCCTAAAAGTTCTGCCTCCGTGTAACCCGAAATTTCGCAGAATTTGGCATTGACAAAAGTAATGATCCCTTTGGAGTTGGTCTTTGAGACAATACTACTCTCATCAATCGCCATTTTATAACCGTTTAAAAACGAGATGTTCTCATCAAGGCGTTCACTCATGTGGTTAAAGGCTACAATAGCATCGCCAAGCTCGTCATTGGCCTGAGTATCTACATGTATTTTGCTTCTACCGTCTGCTATCTGCTGTGATGCCCTTTGCAGTTTATGCAAACTCAAAGCAATAGAACGATAAAAAGCCATGAAAATATAAAAAGCAGTCAACACAATCGCCATAAACCCCAAAACCGTACTCCAGAGTTGTCGGTTATTCTCACGCTGCTTTATTTCAATAAGCAGATGGTAGGTGTTTGAGAGTATTTTATACAATGCCACCTGAATCTTGATGGCATGCGTGGCTTCGTTGAAAAATCGACTGGCGTCATAAGCGGGGGCATCGCTTAAAATAAGATGCTTATTAATAATGTTCAAGACATGATTGGTCTGCCGTGATGCTCGTGTGGTCTCTTGAACAATAGCGTCATAAAAACTGACATTCGCAAGCACATGGTTGTCAACCAAAACAGTCTCAAGTGATTTCACGCGGATATAGAAAGACAACAGTTGGGCTTTTTGTTCCCTGGTCATCGTTCCGGTGGAGAGATACCCTACTGCCAGACCCCGTAATTGCGCTGTATTTTCTTGCAGTTCCAACAACTTGTCTTCTAGCATCTTTGCAATATAATGAATTTTTAAATCATCGCTGCTCTCAAAAAAACTTATGGTAGATATTTGCTGGAATACTTTAATTAATGACGCGATCATGACGCTATGGCGCTGAAAGATCTCATCGGGTCGGGCATGCTTCCCAACGCTGTGCCACTTAAGAGACTCATACGTATTGAGCACGTTGACAAAGTGTGCCTCGGATTTCAAAACATTAAACTGCTGCCGATCAAAGTCAATAAGTTCATGAAGCCGTGTAGCAGTCAGTGCTTCATTACTCAAAATCTCTTTTTTAAAAGCATCATTGCCGTGTAGGTATCCGTTCATAAGTCCGCGATGGGTCTGAAGTGATTGCATAAGCGACTGAATATAGCCGCTATACGCCAGTGCCGTTAATTGTCGCTCATACATATGACGCTGCGCTACATAATTCTCAAAGGTCATACGTGAGGGAATAATAAACAATAAAAAAAGAATGGCAATTGAGGCAATAAGCTTTACCTTAAAAGGGAGCTTATTCATAATAGAAACTGCCGGCTTAAGCAAGGTATCAATCAGCACACGCATCCCCTTTTTCACTACTAACCCATACATCGGTCAAAATGAAAAAATATTTAGGGGTTTTAGACAGCCGAAGGCTATCTATAATAATTTTTTATGGTAACGGTTTGGGGTCTTCACACCATTTAATAATCTCGATACTCGGACGAATACGTACCACTTCTTTAGACAGTGCATAATCGACAAACTCACTAATAGCGGCACGCATCTCTTCAACCGTGGC
>QNZR01000207.1 GCA_003978475.1 Sulfurimonas sp. | reverse complement strand
GTGGATTTTTAAGCATGTCGCCTACGATAAGTCTCTTTTTCTCGATCGTTTGGAGCTGGAATATCGGCGGGCCTTGTTGCATCGCCATCATCACCAGGAAAATTCCAGATTGTGTGGAGCTGATGCGACACCGATGCTTAAGAGTCGGTGATACGCCGTATGGTACAGATTCCGGAATTTTTGATTGATCATCAGGGTCTTAATGTGTATGAGCGGGCTGTCATTCCTCTGGTCATACGCCATACATTTCATTGGGGTCGGCGGAGTCAGGGTATGGGTGCCGATACGCTTGCATCGCTGTTGGGCATTGATGTGAAACAGGTTATTCTTATTTTAGATGAATTGTGTGAAAAGGGGATTCTTGAACGTGTGAATGTCACGGTAGAGGGAGTGCGTCTTTTGCATTACGGTATTGCCTCCAAGCTGCTGGAGCAGCAGCCAAAAAATTTACATGTAAATATTCCGCTTCGCACCGAAAGCGCCACAGAAGAGTGGTACTTTTTAAATATGCCCAATGATCGCTACAAAGAGTTACAGGGGTATGCGTTGGGACTGCTGCACAAGATGCAGCTGCCTGAAGATTTCTTTGTCGATTTTGAGTTGTACCAGCGCTCTCACAACACCAAAAGTCATGACTGGAAGGCCGAATTTCAGCGCTGGGCGCTTCGTGAACAGAAACGGCTTTTTAGCACCCAAAAAGTTGCTGTTTATGACGAAACCTTTAAACCGACGCCAGAACAGTTTCGATTGACACAATGCTTTATTGCGGAACTTCAAAAAATTAATCCTCAGTTTGAAGAGCCGCGGGACTGGAGCTGGGCTCAGGAGATAAAGCGCTTAATAGAGCTTGACGGTTACAGCAGTGAGGATATTCAGCGGGCGATTGCGTGGCTCTTTTCCGCCAAAGGAGACTGGTACCGTCCTAATGTACCCCATGCTATGGCACTGCGTCAAAAGTTTGATTACATCATGGCGCATGTACGCTCTTTTAGAGATGCCAAAGTGACCCTGCCGGAAGGAGTGTCGGTATTTGACCTTTACGAAAAAGAGGTCAAAAAATAGTTACTCGAATGCCCGGTTTAAAGCACTAAAGAGCGCTTTGACGGAGGCATAGGTAATATCCGTATCGGCACCGACTCCAAAAAAACTTTCCAGATCACGGTTTTCAATATGCATGTAGGCAACCGCCTGGGCACACGACTTCTCACCGCGTGAATGCTCAGAGTACGAGGCGATGGTAAAGTGATGGGGATAATGTCTCATTAAGGCATGTTTACATGCATCAATGGGACCGTTGCCCATCCCCTCACTGCAATAACGCTGACCATGAAGGGCGTAAGTGAGTGTACATGCGACATTATTGTCTTTACCGGTTTTGGAGTGGACGGCAAAATCTATGAGTTCCAGGTGTCCTGTAATATCACAATAGTGTTCCGTAAAGAGTGTTTCAATCTCTTGAGGCGTCAATTCTCTACCTTCGTTGTCGGTAACGCTTTGTATCAAACGTCCCAACTCAGGCTGCATTTTTTTAGGAATGTGATACCCGAATTTCTCTTCAAGAATATAGGCGACACCCCCTTTTCCCGATTGTGAGTTGATGCGAATAATACTCTCATACGTGCGCCCCACATCTTCCGGATCGATGGGAAGGTACGGTACCTCCCAAAAATCACTTTTTTTGGCACGCTGGTAGGCCAGTCCTTTGTTAATGGCATCCTGATGCGAGCCTGAAAAGGCGGTATAGACCAGTTCACCGACATAAGGATGACGTACATGCGTCTCGATTTTGGTACAGCGTTCCACGACATCAAGAACGGTATTGACGTCACTAAAATCAAGTTTGGGGTCAATACCCTGCGTATAGAGATTTAACGCCAACGTAATAATATCGACATTGCCGGTACGTTCACCGTTGCTTAACAAGGTGCCCTCGACTCTGTCGGCTCCGGCAAGCAGGGCTAACTCTGTTGCTGCTACCGACGTGCCGCGGTCATTGTGTGTGTGGGTTGAAATAAGGACATGCTCACGGTGATCCAAATGGCGGCTCATCCATTCAATCTGATCGGCATAGACGTTGGGCGTGGACATCTCTACCGTAGCGGGCAAGTTAATTACTACCGGGCGTTCAGCACTAATACCCCAGCGCGCGGTTACGGCATTACAAATGGTAGCGGCGAACTCCAGTTCGGTTCCCGTAAAGCTTTCAGGTGAATATTCCAGGTCTATTTTGCCCCGATGCGTGAGTTCATATTTTTTGACCAAATCAACACCCTCAAGCGCTAGGGAAATAATATCCTCAGGTGCTTTTTTAAAGACAATTTTCCGCTGGGCTATGGAGGTAGAATTGTACAGATGTACGATGGCATGCTCCACTCCCTCAAGTGCTTCAAAGGTGCGTGCAATGAGATGTTCACGTGCTTGTACCAATACCTGAATGGTGACATCATCGGGAATCATATGGTTCTCAACCAGAGTACGCAAAAAATCAAATTCCACTTTTGAAGCGGAAGGAAAGCCGACTTCAATAACTTTAAATCCGAGTTGTAGCAAGAGGTTGAAAAGTTCAAGTTTTTGATCAAGGCTCATGGGGGTTATTAATGCCTGGTTACCATCACGAAGATCGACACTGCACCAGATAGGTGCTTTGGTAATGGTTTTAGATGGCCACTCTCTATGGGGCAAATCAATGGGTTGGTAGGGGCGATATTTTCCCGTATGGATATGTTTCATAGTGAAACCCTTTG
>QNZR01000200.1 GCA_003978475.1 Sulfurimonas sp. | reverse complement strand
GCATTGGAGCTTGCCAATGGCGAGACCATACCCGGAGCAAACTTTTCACAGGGTTTGAACCCCGATCCATCGTACCAGCCGGGAATTAGTGAGCGACGACCGGGTTTGGTTTTAAAATGATTGAGAAGTTTTACATGTAAAACACCAAGATACTGTTTCGTAGCGCCGCTAAGTGCTAAAATGATGCTTTGTGCAAAGAGCTCAAAATTGAGTGCTGCCGCAAGAGGATTTCCCGGAAGATTAAGCACCAGAGTATCTCCAATATTCCCGAAAGTCGTTGGTTTACCCGGTTTGATGTTGACTTTGTCAAATGCTTTTTGAAAACCAAAAGTATTAAAAGCCTCTTTGGTAAAGTCGGCATCACCGACACTCACCCCACCTGAAGTAATAATAAGATCGGCATCAAGAGCGGCGGCAATGTGTGTTTTAATGCTCTGGAGCGTATCATCGGCGGTGCTGATAAAATTCACCACACATCCCAATGCTTCGCAGCGGGCTATGAATGTGGGAGAATTGGTATTGTAAAGTTGGTGAGCCTGCACCTTCTCATAATGCATTTTCAGCTCACTACCAGAAGCAAAAATGGCAACGCGTGGTTGTTTATGAACCTGAACATGAGAGATTCCTTGAGAAGCCAGAAGCGTAATATGGTGGGCATGCAGGCGGGTTCCGGCTTCTAAAAGGCGGTCATCTTTTTCAATGTCTTCTCCGCAAAGTCGAATGTGCTGTGCCGGGCGAATGGTACCTGGCAGTACGACGCCCTTGGCCTGTGTCTGTACCTCTTCTTGAGGGATTACTGCCTCGCACCCTTGAGGCAGCCGTGCCCCGGTCATAATTTTAACAGCCGTGCCCTCACTTAAAAGAATCGACTTGTCATCTCCGGCGTAAATGGTCGCAATCACACTGACACACGACCCTGCATCGGCAGTTTTGACAGCATACCCGTCCATGGCAGAGTTGTCGTACGGCGGTAGGTTGTGAGTGGCAATAAGATGATGGGCCACAACGCGTCCCAGGGCATTTTCAATGGGAATGAGTTCGCTTGCTTTTGGAGATACGGCTGCATAAATACTCTGCAATGCCTCTTCAACGCTTAGTGCCATAGTGCCTCTTTGAAATAGTATGTGTATATTATAAGGAAATTGAGGTAAAATTCAGTTTATGGAAGAGATGTATGCAATGAGTATTGGCATTCACAACGGTGGAGTGCTGTTATTAATCGGAATTATCGTCATCAACTGGGTGCACCTGCTGCGTGCCAGTAATATTCGAAACTATGCCAGACAGATGCGCATTATGATGCCGATTTCGTCGTCGTTGATTTTTTTAATTCTTTTTACCGGAGCGGTGATGATGGCGGCGAAACATCTGTCGTTTACTCTGGAAAATGTTGTGATGATTTTGTTTGCGGTGTTGCTGATTGTTTTAGAAGCAAAACGGTACGGCTCGCTCAAGCACATTAACCTCAAGGCGCAAAATGCCTTTGTTGACTATAAACGCAGGGCATACCGAATCTTTGGCGTTGAGTTGGCAATGAATGTTGTGATGTCGGTGTGGATGCTGGCGTGATTTTTGTCTTTCATGAGGAGGCAGGCAGTGCACGCTTACAGGTTTCCGGAGAGCTCTTTAGGTATCTGATTAAAGTACGGCGCCATAGCCAGGGGGATACCATTGCAATGAGAAATAACGCTACGCCAACAATGCTTTATCGCTATACAATCGAGCATATTGAAAACCGAGCGGCAGTGCTGTCTCTGTTACAGAGTGCCGAAGTGGTAGTGAGCGCGGTAAGACGTTTGCATATTATCTGGTGTGTTATTGATACAAAATCTATTGAAAAGGTGTTGCCGACACTAACAGAACTGGGTGTAGCAAAAATTTCTTTTGTGGCATGTGCGCGTTCTCAGCGAAATTTTAAACTTGACTTTCAACGTTTTCAACGTATGGTGAGTGCTGCCATGCAGCAGTGTGGGCGCAGTGAGTTTATGGAATTTGAACAACTAGCAGGCCTCGAAGAGGCTCTGCAGCGTTACGAAAAACTTGTCTATCTGGATTTTTGCGATACTCTTTTTAAGGCGTCGCACGCTATTGACACGGTACTTGTCGGTTGTGAGGGTGGCTTTAGTGATGATGAACGCAAGCTGCTTGCCTCACAACAGGGGTTTTGTCTCAACACACCGATGGTGTTACGATCCGAGAGTGCCGTCTGTGCGGTAGCGAGTCAGATCTTGTTACGCCCATTCAAATCATAAGTGCAATTCACCTTTAATTTAAGCAGCCACTTTCTTGGCATAGAATTCTCCTTTTTTTATTTATGACATTTTAGTAGAAATTCTTTGTACCAATAATTGTAGCCGGATCATGTCTGCGAGGGCAACGAGAGGATCGGCAAAGTCGAGCATATCCCGAAGCTGTGAATGAAAAAGGCTGGGTTGATTGTTTTTAGAGGGATTTCTCAAAAGCGGTGAATTTAGCTTACACAAAATATGGGGCGGTCTCGAATCGGTCTAAATAGAGTCGTTTATTGGTTGAAATTATACCATTTTATCGCTTCCAAAGTGCCTGTTTTAGAGAGGTTTTTGGGTTTTTCAGGGGTGACTATTTACCCAATATCCCAGCCTCAATAAGAGCTGAAGCAAATTTCCCTTTGGCTTCTTTATCCAAGCTGTCAAGCATCTGTTTATGATTTTCAAGTAATCTCTTGTGCTCTTCTGTCATTTCTCCTAAAGCCTGAGAAAAATAATCAGTATAGT
>QNZR01000037.1 GCA_003978475.1 Sulfurimonas sp. | reverse complement strand
AGCTCATTACTAGCTCTGTCGCCATTATATTGGGTAATAAGATTACCTGAATACCCCCCCGTTAGAAGGCGATTTTGATCCAAGGGATTAGTAGCAACTTCGGAGAGATCCGGATTTCCGGTATGACCGGCTCCGTCTGAAAAGATAGTGTATGCCCAATGGTTGTCAGCACCCTTGGCTTTGGTAAAAAAAATCTGCCATCGTGCTTTATACCATTGCGCATCATTAGGGTTGAATTTATTGTCGACCATAGCAAGATGCTGTGTATAGCGCAGGTGAAATGCCACCTGATGTGCTGCTTCTGCCAATAGATCTCTTTGAAATAACGGTCTCACTCCCGCAGCAAGCACGCCTATTATGACAATAACAATAATAAGTTCCAGCATGGTAAAAGCAATACGCATAGTATCATGAATCCCGATGTTTTTTGTTTAAAATGATACCAGAATGTTTGGATTTTTAAAAGATCGGGAAGAAAATCTATATTGAGGCTAGTAATTCTACCTGTAAGCCGGGAGCCTTCAGGTAGAACGTTTTAAAGTTTTTCTGCTTCTTGAACGTCGTAGAGAATATCATCCATAGGATGTCGATACATCGGCATCGCCAAACGTTTTTCATCAAGAACATGCCCAATAAAGCCAATGGAGCGTCCGACGATAAAAAAGGCATTCAGTGTCCCTGACTCAATAAATTCATTGATCTCTTCTTCTGAATACCCCAGAGCTCTCCACATGTCAACCATCAAAATACCAATGGTACCGTCAACATTTAAAATAAGATTCTCTTTTTTAGATGTTGTTAGCTGCTCTACAGTCAGCGCATAATCCAGCAGCGGTGTTGCTGGAAAATACTCTTGAGCAAACTTTTTTAATCCCTCTACTCTTAGGTCGGGATTTTTAAGAGACTTGATACGGTGCCCGATACCCGGAATCGGTACCCCTTCTTTTTTCATATAGTTCAAAAATGCTTTGGGATCAAGATGGTGATCGTCGGCATATTTAAAATACTTGGCTGCCCCGTCAATGGCTCCGCCAAAACGTGGACCAATAGTCAGCAGTCCGGTAACAAGCGACTCGACAACCGATTTACCCGCACGTGCCGTGACTTTAGCATTATGAGCCCCTGAAACTGCCGGACCATGATCGGCAACCGTCTTTAAAACCGTTTCAATAAACTGTGTTGCCCACTCCGGATACTGCTTCTTGAACCATAATAAAGAGATAACATCTCCAATACCTTTTCCGGTATCGGGTGTTGCAACGGAACTGATTGGGAAACCGGCATATGTAGCCTCATCACCTCTATCATCGGAAATCGTACAGATAAATTGTTTGGGGCGTCGCACGTTCGGCACAACATTTAATTCCGGTTCGGCAATATTTTTGATGATACCCTCAGCATGCAGCTCTTTGTAAACACCGTTAATAACTTCAGGCAGGTCATTAAACGATGACGGAACATGAATGCCGACTTCTGCCATCGCTTTATTTTTATACTCTGCTGTTTCCGTTTCGGCATTTGCCGATGCTCCGGCATGACCGAACTGCACTCCGGAATCATAATATTTGGCAATCGTACCGATACACCATGCAATAATCGGTTTTTTAATTCTTCCAGACTTTACCGCTTCGATGACTTTGTACTCTTCCGTACCGCCGACTTCGCCCAGAAGAATCATATATTTGACATCCGGATTGTCTTCCATTCGTAACAGATTGTCAATAAATACCGATCCGACAAAGCGGTCACCGCCGATGGCAACCCCTTCTGCAATACCGTCGGCATTAATAGCAATAATATTGGAAAGCTCGTTAAACAATCCTCCCGATCGCGTTACAAGACCGCACGAACCGGCACGGTGCAGCTTGGAGTTGATGATATTGCTGATAGTACCGCCGATATTGGCAATCTTAAAAGCACCCGGAACAATAGCTCCTACGGTTGCCGGTCCAATAACAGTAACCTGTTTCTCTCGGGCAAAAGCATTCATACCGCGAGCCAAACGCTCGGGAATTCCTTCAGCAGTAATCATAATGGAACGGAAGCCGCCAAGATTCAATGCTTCCATCGTGACATCGTATGCCGTTCGAAATGATGCAAAGTTCAACAGAACATCAGCTTGCGGTTGTGCCGCCTTTGCCTCGGCAGTACTTTTATAGAGCGGAATCATAATCTCATCACCGCCCCAAAAGAATTTTTCAAATTTATTACCGCTTGTCGGGGCAACAATAGCCGCAACGGATGGTGTCTCTCGCTTGATGGTGTAATCATAGTCCAACATTCGCTGGATAGCCGTTTTATTGTTATTCCAGAAAATTGCCTGTGTGTTTCTATTAAATAATTTTGACATTCGTTATCTCCCTACTTCTCTTCTAGTGCCATACGCACAATATCAGTCACATGCGTTTCTGGTCCGTATACTTCAATATAAAGCCCCAGTCTGTCGGCTGCTTCTTTAATATCTTTCAGACCTTTTTCGTAGTTTGGTCCGCCGCGTCTGACATAGATTTTAATGCCGACTTCTTTCATTTTCTCAGCATACTCTTCAAATGCCTGAATAATACCGGTAAACGTTTTGGCAACATCTGTAAAGTTGGCAATAGCCCCGCCGATAATCATAATTTTGTCCCGACCTTCCGGATCTTTTTCCCGCGTCATCAGATCTAAAATGGTTTCTGCATAAAACTTGGTTTCTCCCGTCGTCGGGCCACCCGAATACTCGCCATAGTTTGCCAGATCCTCAATACCGGCAAAATCGGCAATGGTGTCGGCATACACTACAGAAGCACCGCCGCC
>QNZR01000231.1 GCA_003978475.1 Sulfurimonas sp. | reverse complement strand
ATCCATAAGGAAATCGGCATCCAGACGGGAAGCGGTATCGATTTTACGCAATACGTCATGATAAGCGTCTGAGATGATCTGCCTCGCTTCATCTTTATCCATCTTAGAGATCCTTACGTGATTTTAAATGATGCATTATACATCCCAAAAGCATAAACAAACTTGATACTGAGACGGTAATGTACCATTTTTTTGAATGTTGGAAATAAACAAACTGCTCCTGTTAGTAGTTTTTTAGTTAAATTTAGATAACATTCTTTCAAAAAATTTGACTGCAAATAAGGTAAATATGATGAGTAACTGGAATCCTTCTAGCTGGAGAGACAAACCAATATTGCAACAACCGACCTATCCGGATAAAGAAGCGTTGAATACGGTTGAACAAGAGTTAAAAAACTATCCGCCCCTTGTGTTTGCCGGAGAAGCCAGAAACTTGAAGAAACAGCTGGCTGAAGTGGCTGCCGGACGCGCGTTTTTACTTCAGGGTGGTGATTGTGCCGAGAGTTTTTCAGAGTTTAACGCCGATAATATTCGCGACACATTTAAAGCGCTGCTGCAAATGGCTGTGGTCATGACGTTTGCCGGCGGTGTACCGGTAGTCAAAGTAGGGCGCATGGGCGGACAGTTTGCCAAACCGCGCTCTTCAGACAGTGAAACCATTGGCGATGTCACGCTGCCTAGCTATCGGGGAGACATTATTAACAGTGTCGAGTTTACCGAGGCGGCACGAATTCCCGACCCAAAACGTATGATTAAAGCGTACAACCAATCGGTTGCAACACTCAATCTGGTTCGTGCCTTTGCGTCGGGAGGGCTGGCAGATCTGCATGAGGTACACCAATGGAATCTGGATTTTGCCTCCCAGGGCAGTATGGGTGAAAAATATGAAGACCTCTCCCGTCGTATTCAGGATTCTTTACGCTTTATGGAAGCTTGTGGGGTCACGTCGCGAACATACCGTACCCTGCGTGAGACCGATTTTTACACCTCTCACGAAGCATTACTGCTTCCTTATGAAGAAGCGTTTACCCGTCAGGATTCTTTAACGGGCAACTGGTATGATGTGTCGGCTCATATGCTCTGGATAGGTGATCGTACCCGTCAGCTTGAAGGTGCCCATGTGGAATTTATGCGTGGCATTCACAACCCGATCGGCATCAAAGCCGGTCCTTCCATGGATCCGGAAGATCTGATTCGTCTGTGCCATGTGCTCAATCCCGAAAATGAAGCCGGGCGGCTTAACATTATTGTGCGTATGGGAGCCGACAAGGTTGCAGAAGGCATGCCGAAACTGGTTCGTGCCGTAGAATCAGAAGGCTTTAATGTAGTGTGGAGCTGTGATCCGATGCATGGCAATGTCTATAAAACTTCCACCGGCTACAAATCCCGTCCGGTTGATGCTATTTTAACCGAAATGAAACAGTTTTTTCAGGTGCACAAAGCCGAAGGAACCGTAGCCGGGGGTGTTCATCTGGAGATGACGGGAAAAGATGTTACCGAGTGTACGGGTGGACGTTTTCATATTAGTGAAGAAGATCTTAAAAGTCGTTATCACACCCATTGTGATCCGCGTCTCAATGCCGATCAGTCGTTGGAGTTGGCGTTTTTAATTGCCGATACTCTGCGCGAAGCTCGCTAAAAGCATGTGATGCTCAGTGCCCGACTACAGGGCATGAATAGCATGCGCCAGCTCATCGGGTTTATTGGAGTACTGCATGGCATCTTGTTTGGAGATCATCTTGTTGCGCAGATAGGCAACCAGCTCCTGAGTTTGCGTGACCATGCCGGTTCCTTGTTGATTGAGCTGCATCTGTGAGTAAATTTGGTGAACCTTGTCTTCACGAATCAGGTTGGCAATTGCCGGGTTGGTAATCATAATTTCCTGCACGGCAATACGACCGCCGCCGATTTTAGGCAAAAGAGCCTGGGCAATCACTGAAATAAGCGACGTTGAAAGTTGTGCGCGGATTTGGGGTTGTTCATCGCCGCTGAAAACATCAATAATACGGTTAATGGTTTGCGGTGCCGAGCTGGTATGCAACGTTCCAAAGACCAGGTGACCCGTTTCAGCAGCGGTCAATGCAGCTTCAATGGTCTCCTTGTCACGCATCTCCCCAATAAGAATAATATCGGGATCTTCACGCATGGCATATTTTAAGGCACTGGCAAAACTTCCGGTATCGGTTCCGACATTTCGGTGTGAAAAGAGACATTTTTTATTTTGGTGAATAAACTCGACCGGATCTTCTACGGTGATAACATGCTTGGATTCATAAAGATTAATTTCATTGATCATGGCAGCCAGGGTTGTTGATTTACCGCTACCGGTAGGACCCGTAACCAATATTAGCCCTTTTTCGCGTTTGACCAGTTCTTTGAAGATCGCTTTGGATCCTAAGTTGTCGAGTGAAGGAATTTCAATGGGAATAATACGAAAAGCGCAGGCAATATCCCCCATGGTACGGTAATAGTTCGCACGAAAACGACCGATATTGGGTAGAAAAATAGCGAAGTCAATCTCGTTGCTCTCTTCAAACTGTTTTTTCTGCTTTTCACTTAAAAGCGAGTAAGACATCTCTTCAATCATTTTTCCGTCAAGAACGGGAAGATTTAGAGCAACGAGTTTGCCGTCAATTCGTATTTGCGGTTCTGAACGACTCACAAGGTGCAGGTCGGATGCTTTGTAAGCTACGACACTTTTGAGAAGTTTTTGTATATCCAGTGCTTCATCCATTATAGAAATTCTCCTTCATAGTTGGCATGATTGAATCCGACAAGTGTTCCATTAGTGTACTCTACTACAGGACGTTTCAATAGCATG
>QNZR01000090.1 GCA_003978475.1 Sulfurimonas sp. | reverse complement strand
GCCTTAGAGCAGTATTACACCCTATTGCGATTTTCCGGTATAACCAAAGAGGTTCCTCTTGAGTATACCCATCAATTCATCATACAATCACCAACACCTACTTCCAAACATCCGGAACTTCTCTATTTGCAGCATCAAACCCAAGAGGCACGTGCCGCGGCTAAAGTCAACTCCAATGCTATTGAATGGAGTACACTGCATGCAAACTATGACAAAGAGCCCGATCAAGATATTGTACGCGTAGGAGCTTCCATTCCTTTAGCGCTGTTCAATACCCGCTCGCAAGAGCGTCAGGTCGCAACCCTTCAAGCAGAAAGATCTACCCTTTTAGCTGAAAGCACACAAGCAAAACTGAGTATTGATCTCAAACGCCTGCAGCAGCAGCGAAGCACCCTGTTACGGCTTCAAGAGCAGTATCAAAAAACATTACAGACACAAACCAGACTCTTAACAATGTTTGAAGATGCCTACAAAATAGCCCGCATTAATCTGCTGGAACTTCAAAATATTAAAAATCGTCTGATTACGACCAAAGAAAACCTCATCCAAACCGAGACGGCATTACACCAAAATGCTATTCATACCAACTATATTTCAGGAGCATACAATGACTAAATGGTTACTTCTTTGTGCCGTATCTCTCTCACTTTACGCAGTTGAGATACCCATAAAACATGCCGAAAAACGAGCATTTGGAACCTCAGTAACGCTCAATTCACAAATTGTTCAACTCTCCAATGCCAAACAGTCTGTTATGTCCTTGGTTGATGGACATATAGAGCACTACTACGTTACCGCCGGTCACAGTGTTACCAAAGGCGAAAAAATGGTTCTGATTGAATCCATTGTTGTCTCAAAAATGACGGCAGAATACATTTCCAATAAAAAGCAGCTCAAGGCTCAGGAACAAAACTACCGTGCCACCAAAAAGCTCTATGACAAAGGGATGGCATCCATGCAGGAACTCAATGCACAAAGCATGCAAAAAAATGTTCTGCTTGCCAAACTGAATGCATTGTCATCACAGCTTAAAACCCTCGAAATTGACACGACACAGCTCAAGGAGGCTACCGCCAATTTTACACTATACGCACACAGTGACGGTGTTGTATCCGAGATTTTACAACCGGTACACTCCAGCATTAAAGCCGATACACCCATTATCTCTATTGTTAAAAAACAGGCATTTTATCTGAAGTCGTTTCTTCCTCTTGCGTACGCTTCCAAAGTGCGTATCGGGCAAAAAATAGTACTTAGACACCACGGTCGCAATATTGTTTCTCACGTCACACAAATTTTACCCAAAGTCGATAGTGCCACCCAGCGCATTGTACTACTCTCAAGTATTGAAGAAGAGACCCAAAATCTCTACATTAATGCCTACGTTCCTGCAACGCTCTACTTTGATGCAACACGGTCTTATGTTGCCGTGGAAAAATCAGCACTGTCATTCTTTCAAAATGAATGGGTCATATTTGTGCCGACAGAAGATGAGCATGAAGAGCATGCCGGACATGACCATGGTACTCATAACGAACATGAGGATCACACCGGACATGATCACGCCACTCACGATGACCACGATGACCATGTCGATGCGGGACATGAAGAACATAATGAAGACAAAGTACCCTACACTCTAAGAGTGGTCAATATTATTGCCGAAGATGACCATTATGTCGCACTTCAGGGAATTCACGAGGGTGACGCCTATGTGAGCGATAAGAGCTATTACGTCAAGTCGATGCTGTTAAAGTCATCTCTTGGCGGGCATGGTCACTAGGAGCCGATGATGTTATCTACTCTTATTGATCTCGCTCTTAAGTACAAACTCTTGGTTATAGCCCTTTTTCTTACCGTGATGGCATTGGGGTTTCGTGCCTATGAACATATTCCTATTGACGCTTTCCCTGACATTACTCCAAAGCAGGTCGTCATCTACACGGAGAGTCCGGGGAACTCGGCTGAAGATATTGAAAAACTCATCACCTATCCTCTTGAGTCTGCCATTTCAGGTATGGCAGGTGTCAAACAAATTCTCTCCAACTCCTTTTTTGGGCTTTCGTATGTTTCCGTCTTTTTTGAAGATGATATGGACATCTACTTTTTACGGCAACTCATGAGTGAGCGGCTTGCAAGCGTCGATATTCCTCAAGGCTGGGGAAAACCGACACTTGGACCCAATACTACGGGTTTAGGACAGGTGTTTTGGTATGAGATTAAAGACAATACCCATACCTATAGTCTTCGTCAACTCCGACAGATGCAAGATTACATTGTGACACCGCTGTTTAAAAGTGTCAGCGGTGTTGAAGAGGTTATTGGCTGGGGAGGCTATGAAAAGCAGTACAATGTTCTCATTGATACCAACAAGCTTCAAGATATTAATATTACCTATGAAGATATTGTCAATGCCTTGCAGCGAAGCAACAAAGCAGCCGGTGGACAGTATCTGGAATTTAATAGAGAGCAGTACCTTATTCGCGGTGCCGGGCTCTATAAAAGTTTAGATGACATTCGCCATACCGTCATTAAATCCGCAGACGGGCATGCGGTTACCATACAAGACATTGCTACCGTAGAAGAGGGGTCGGCACCACGATTTGGTGCCATCAGTATTGACGGTAATGAGTCGGTTATGGGGATGGTACTGCAACGTACCGCCACTAATGCCGCTAAAGTCGTTGCATCGATTAAAGCAAAAATTGAAACGGTCAATACCGCCCTTCCCGAGGGCGTGGCCACGGGGATCCGGACCGGCGATCGTATGACGGTGAGTGTGCCGGCCGCCGGGCTGACAGAACAGGGCACTGTTGCCGAGATCGCGCC
>QNZR01000189.1 GCA_003978475.1 Sulfurimonas sp. | reverse complement strand
GAGAGCCCTTTGATGCGGTACGGCGAACTTTTTTATCTCTGCATTGCCGGGGCACTCTTTTTTTTCATGTTGGCACACACCTCTTTAGGCAGTATTTTTCCTGCGAAAATACTGCCTAAAGCGGTGTGTGCCAACATGAAAAAAAAGAGTGCCCCGGCAATGCAGAGATAAAAAAGTTCGCCGTACCGCATCAAAGGGCTCTCCCCCTGAAAATCTTCACGATACTGCGCACGTAGCAGTGCCCTTAGAGCAGTAGCATCGGGTTGGACAAGATAAGCACCCCCTGTAGCACGACTAATTGCCGCTACAGCTCGGTTTTCCGCCGTAACGACAATCTGCTGGGAGCGGTCTTTAAGCAAGGTACCGTCTTCTTGATGCAGTGTCGCCCCCAAAGGGGTTGCCAGCATCACAATATTGACCTGAAGATGGTGGGTTTGTGCGAATGTCGCAGCATCCGCATAGGAATCGGCATCACCACCATCGGTAAAAAGTAACACTTTGGGGCGTTTGGCATGCGACATTTTACGAGCCAACTGAAGTGCCGGAAGGAGTGCTGTTCCTTTGGTAATAACCATGCGTTCATCAATACGATTGACGAGATGTAGCAACAGTTCACTCTCACGCGTTAGCGGAGAGAGAATAATGGCATGGCTGGTAAATGCCAATACCCCGAAACGGTCACTGACATCATGTGTGACCAGTGCCTTTAAGAGCCGTTTCGCCGCTTCAAGCCGATTGGGTTTGATATCGTCCGCCTGCATGGAGTATGAGAGATCCAGGGCAATAATCACATCAGAACCGTGTACAGGCATCTCAACACTGTGAGCATCGTATACCGGACGTGCCAGCGCAACAATGACCATACTTATAGCTACATACATGTAACCGGCATAACGTGAGCGCCTGGGGCGTTTAAAATACATGTAAATCAGTACAACAAAAAGCCAGAGCCATTGCGGAGCAAGCAACATTACACCCTCCTGATATGGTTATATAACAGTAACAACATACCTGCCAGTGCCAGAAGCAGCAGATAGGAATAGAGATAGGTTTTGTGGAAATACTCACTGCTTTTAATAGGTGACTGCTCTAACGCATCAATGTATCCATAAATCTTCTGTAGTGCCGCCGCATCGGCAGCAAAAAAATAGCTGCCGTCACTCTCATCGGCAATGTGGCGCAATAAGGTTTCATCTAGCGCATCATCGCCTATACCGATGGTATAAATTTTAATCTGTTGCAAGAGCGCTAATGAGACCGCCTCCTCAGGTGAAATGCGACCGCTGTTGTGCTCCCCGTCACTCAACAGCACCATGATCTTAGTCTGTGCCTTGGAGTGTTCGAGTGCACGTACTCCCATGGCAATACCTTCACCTATGGCAGTATTTTGTCCTGCCATGGCATCGTTGAGATACCCGATCATCTCAGCGACAATTGCTTTTTCATACGTTACGGGTGATGCAATAAAGGCAAAATCACCATAATAGACTACCCCGACATTATCATGAATTCGCTTGAGTACAAAATTGCTGGCAAGTCTTTTAAGTGTCTCAAAACGGCTTTCACGACGGCTCGTATCAAATCCCAACGCACCCATACTGCCGCTACCATCAAGCACCAAAACAATATCCCGTCCCAACCTCTTGTCCATAGCCTGCTTGTCAAGACGCACAGGAGAACTTAACGCAACTACCAAGGCTGTGAGTACCAGCAGTATCACTATCTGGCGCCACCACCCTTTTTTAGGGACAAACCACTGCAGATGAACAAAGTACCTCGCCACCTCTTTTTCCCGACACGCATACAAACAGTAAATCAGCGGTACAAGAAGCAGTATAACCCACGGATACTCGAAACTCAATCCATTCATAACCATCCATTCTACCTTATTTTTCCCATAGTGTCATAAATTGGCAAAAAGGGGTGAAAAAGTATTGACATTAGCCGGCTCTTTGATTATAATTCCCGTCCACAAACGCAAGTTTGCCGGTGTCTCGTTAGCTCAGTTGGTAGAGCACGTCACTTTTAATGATGTGGCCGTAGGTTCGAATCCTACACGGGACACCATGACTATATCTCAATTGGCCCCATCGTCTAGCGGTTAGGATCCATGGTTTTCATCCATGTTACCGGAGTTCGAGTCTCCGTGGGGTCACCACTTAACCACATACTCCCTGTTTTACAAAACATTAAACCTCTTTTTTCGCAATCCTGATATCGGAAATAGTCTCTACCGAATCTAGCGGGCTGTTTTTGGGCTCCTATGGGTTAATTGTCGGACTGGGTTCTCCAAGAAAATATCCCTGAGAGTAGTCAGCACCCATAGCTTTGACTTTTTCATAAACAGCTTCATTATGAACAAACTCCACAATGGTTTTACTTCCCAGCTTTTGGGAAAAGGCAACAATCGCTTCGGCAATAGCCTGAGACTCGCTGTTGGTATCAATATTTCGAATCAGACTACCGTCAATTTTAATAAAATCAACATCCAGACTGATTATATGCTCAAAATTGGCATACCCCGTTCCAAAATCATCAATGGCCACTCTGGCACCATAGCCTTTAATGGTTTGAATGAATTTGTTGACAAAAATATAATCCTCAATCTCTTCGGTTTCGGTAATTTCAAATATAAGTCGGTGAGTGGGCCATCCAACCCGCTGTGATACCTCTAAGGTTGCCTGAATACAGGCTTCCGGCTCATAAACGGCGTTGGGTAAGAAATTGATCGAGAGATCTGTTTGCATACCCAGTGCGCTAGCCATTTCTATTGCTTTTACCCGGCATGCTTGATCAAAACGGTAGAGCAGATCGTCAGTGACCTGGGAAATTACACTCCACGCGGACTCTC
>QNZR01000104.1 GCA_003978475.1 Sulfurimonas sp. | reverse complement strand
CCAGTTTCCCCATGACCGTTGTACAGGCATCAACACACTCCAGACAGTTAATACACTCCAGCTGAAGCCCTTTGCGGATATCAATATGAGTCGGGCAGACCGTCACACAACTCTCACATGCCGTACATTCCGCATCGGCATTGGCAGCAAGCAGCGCCTGTTGTGTCGTAAACTGTTTGGCTTTATGTTCATCATAAATGTTACCACCGCGATGCGGGTTATAGATAGCCATAACGGTATCATCATCATACAATACCGATTGCACACGTGAATAGGGGCAGACATAGATACAGAAGTTCTCTTTGAGCAATACAATATCGTACACCAAAAATGCTACGGTCACCAAAATGGTACCAAATAAAATCATATGATCACCCGGGTTTTGCAAGTAGGTGAAAAAATCTTCCGGCGGGACAAAATACCACATTAAATTCGACGCGGCAATAAAGGACAATACAATCCAGATACATACGGCAATCGCTTTTTTGACCTTGTTTTCAGGTTTGCTCATATCGGGTTCTTGCTGTTTGTTCTTAATGCGCTTGCGCAATCCAACGAGCTTTGTCTCAATCAAATCCCGGTAAATGACACGGAAAATTGTCTGCGGGCAGACCCAACCACAAAAGACACGACCGCCAAGTACCGTCATACCAAAAATACCAATAAAGAGCAACATCAATAAAAAGGGCATCAAATAGAGCTCTTGCATATCAAATTGAATAAAGGCAAGATGCAGCTTTAGCTTATCAAAACTCAATAAAAAAAGGTGGTTTCCATCAATTGTAATCCATGGAGTCACCAAAAGCATCACCGTGACAAAAATATAAAAATAGTAACGCTTATATCGAAACGGCTTCTTTTTTGCGGTGACGTGTTCTGTATCTGACATATCTCATTCTCCTGTTGTTGATCTGATTTGCGGACACTCAATCGCACCAATAACTTTACTGATCGCTTCTTTGGGGCAGTGCGGTGTCATGGTGGCCGTTGCCACCTCTTTTAACTCACGTGATTCAATATAATCTTTCAGTGAACTTCGGCTGACATTCAGCAGACGTGCCATTTCACTAACACTTCGATTGTCCCGTAAAAACCTGAGAATATCTTCTTGATATTTATCAAATTTGGACGAGGAACGACTTCCTTTGGGTCTGCCTATAGATTTTTTATTTTCATCTTGCAGTTTTTGACGTAATTGATCAATCAGTCCCAATACCAACATGATATCGCTTTGTTGATTGATAACGACTGACGGCTTGACAATGTGCAGCGTCATATCGTTTTTTAGCAAACAGCTAAACATCTGCACCAAATCGTCAATATGGCTGCTAAGGGTCCAGACATCATAGATAATTAATATATCGGATCGCTTTGACCGAAGGAAACTCACCAGTTCCTCACGCTGTAACAACGGTCTGTTTTGTGATTTGTGGTCAATATACTCATAATCTATCTCCAAATCATGCTGCTCAACATACCGGTTAATATATTTCAACTGTTCAAAAACGCCTTCGAAATGTTTATCAGGACGAATATAACTAATGGTCATAATAACGATAAAACCTCTCTTTCCTAATAATTTCATCGTCATTGTATCGAGTTATGACGTAAATAGTCAAGTAAAAAAGATATTTTTTCGTCAATATCTTTTTCTGCCTGATGCCTACTCCTGATGCAGTACAATCAGTTCGCGTTCCAAAACGGTCCCAAAGACTTCAAAAACCCGCTGTTGTGCCAGGGTAATTAAATACATGGCCTCATCAAAAGTGCCGCCGCCGTCATTGACTAGAAAGTTGGCATGCACATTACTAAATGCCATAGCTCCGCAACGCATTCCTTTTAAGCCGACCGCTTCAATCAGACGTCCGGCATAATCCCCGGAAGGATTTTTAAAGCAGCTTCCGGCACTGGGTTCTTTGGGCTGATTGGAACGCATAGACCGAAAGAGCGCCAGCCGCTCTTGTTGAAACCCTTTTTCTATAATAAACTGGGCTTCAAAAATGACGGCATCAATATGACAATAGCGGTAACCGTATGCAATGCTCTCTTTGGAATGGTACTCATGATCGAGTTTCACCGCAATGAGATGATTAAAAATCTCCCACTCCTTCAGACCGGCATTCATCCTAATCATCCCGCCGACGGTTCCGGGAAGGTGTGCCATAAACTCGAAATTGGCAATATTGTGTCGTTTGCAAAATGACACCACTTTTCCTCCGGGCGTTGCGGCACCGACAATTAATCGACCGTTATCTACTTTAATGTAATCATACTGCTTGGAAAGCACCATTAACGGCGGCGGTGTTGGGGAGAGCAAAAGATTATTGGCACCGCCGACAAGGTAAGCGTCGTTGGGATAATGCCCATCCTCAACGACATAGACCTCAACAACCGGACCAATCTTAATAGAGGAGTAGCGTGAAAAATCAATGTGCTTATAGCAGCTCATTGCACAAAAGAGGGAATCATGTTAAACACTTTGGTGGCAAAATCATTCATACTGTTTAACATCCATGGCATCGTTAAAATAATGACAACAACTACGCCGATAATTTTAGGAATAAAACTTAAAGTCATCTCATTAATCTGGGTAGTTGCCTGAAAGATACTAACAGCAAGACCTAAAAACATACCGACCAATAGACCCGGCAGCGCCAACTCCAAAGCAATCTTAAAAGTTTCTACTCCCAAACTGATCAGCGTCGATTCCATTACCCTCTCCTGAGTTCACAATATTCACCGGGAATACCATAGTCATTGACATCGATGATTTCATCATAAAATCCATGTTCGTATCCCAGCTCAAAAAGTTTGTTAATCGCCTGACGCTGCAGATCACTTAAGCTAATCGAATCATCATTGG
>QNZR01000082.1 GCA_003978475.1 Sulfurimonas sp. | reverse complement strand
CCTTTAATACCGTGAATTCGGGTATATCCCTCGACCTCCATTTTTCTGGGGTAACCTATGAGCGGGGTCAGCACTTTTCCGTACGGGTACTCGCGTGTCTCTCCGCTTTCAATGATATTGAGTCCGTGTAAAATGGTACGTCCCTGAGCATTTTCGTACTCTACAAAAACTTTCAGGCGGCGCAGCTCAAAGGCAAGGGTTTTGAGGTACTGGGCATTTTTGGGGTTGATGAGATAGCTTAGCACTACGGTGCCTTGACGAGATGCCAGTTTTTGACGAATGCTTTTTTGCTCAACGCCGCTGTAGATGCTAAAGAGCTGAACAAAAAGCTCTTTTTTATTAGGGTCAATATTGCGAGTGTTGACTGTGGCTTTGTAGAGTTTTTGTGTCGTAGCAATATGAAAACCGTCTTGCGAGATAATATTACCGCGCTGTGCTTTGGTAGATTCTGACGTATATTTTGACGGTAAATGCCGTTCGCGAACGGCAGTGTAGAACATCACACTTAAAAAGATCATAAAGCCAAGAATGATTAACAAGAAGAGGGTAATAACTTTTTTGGAGCGGTTTGTATTAATCATGTGAACTCTTGGGTGATGTAATGTGAATGGATTGTACCCGGAGTTAGGTTATAAAAACGTTAGGGCAGCCAACTTTTTAGAGTTGTGTTCTTGTAATTTCTTTATAGGCGCTGAGTGCTTTATTGCGTACTTCCAACATCAGCTTCATGCTGGTTTCGGCTTTGCTAATAGATAATGCGGCCTGATGCAGATCTTTTACCTGTCCCGTTGCCATATCTGCCATGGACTTTTCGGCACCTTTTTGTGCCGCATTGACATCTTCTATGGCACGTTTAAGCTGGTCGGCAAAGTTAACGTTACTGCCGGATTTTGCCGTTGAAGATGCCCCTTTTTGGAGCAGTTCGGCGGTTGAGAGCGACGTTATATTATTGATGTTTGCCATAAGGGTACTCCTTTATTGTAACAGCGTCAAGGCGCTGTTTGCCATATTTTTGGCACTTTCAAATGCCGCGACATTGGCCTGATACGACCGGGTTGCTTCAACCAGATCGGCCATTTCAACTACCGGATTAATATTGGGGTAGGCGACATACCCCGATGCATCGGCATCCGGATGCGACGGCTCGTATTTCATTTTAGGCTGGCGATCGTCTTGTACGATCTTCTCAACAATGACACTCATTATAGCAGGATTGACCGGTGCATTGAAATCCCCTTCACGTAGGGGGTCGCTGTAACCCAGTGAATGTGAATCGTTTAGCGCCTGATGCAGCAGCGTATCAAAACTTTGTGCCTTAAACACTACTTCTTTACGACGGTAGGGCCCTCCCTCGTCAGTACGGGTGGTATGGGCATTGGCAATGTTGGCACTGATGGTATTGACACGGACACGCTGTGCGGAAAGTCCGTAGCCACTGATATCAAAACTGTTTAAAAACGCCATGATGCCCTCCTAAAGTTTTTGTGATGCTTCAATGACGCTCTTAAAGGTTGCTCCGCTTTTTTTAACGGAGGCAATGAGGGCATTGAACATAACAGAATTTTTTGACATTTCAGAAGTTTCGACATCCAGATCAACACTGTTTCCGTCATTGCGTGCCATATGGCCGTCACGAAAAAAAAGCGTTGCGTGTGTCGAATGTGATGCGGCAGAGGCATGCATATGCAAGGCATTGGTGTTGGCAAGTTTGAGTTTGGTCTCTTTTGCCTCAAACATTGCCGCCTTTTTTTCTGCCAACATGGTTTCAAAGTCAATATCGCGAGGACGGTAAAACGGAGTGTCGGCATTGGCAATATTTGAGGCAATAAGATCCTGACGCTGTGCGCGATAGTTCAGTGCCTCTTTCATCAACTCATGTGCTTGAGAGATAACAATACCCATGGGAAACTCCTTGAAATTTACATGTATTTTACTACAAGCATTTTTTATTCCAATAATCGATATGTCATGGTGACGTATCGTTACTCTTTGGGCATCAGATTGATTTTTTGACCGTTTTCGTTATGCAGTACGGCAGAAAGGATTTCACCGTCATCATCAAGGGTAATCACATAGGTGTCATTACAGGTACGGTAAATTTCAAGATGTTTGCCGGCCTTGATAATGTGAGGTTTGCAGTTGCGATCTTCGAGATAACGATCGACGCGTTCAATATTAGAGGGCTTGGCATACATTGTTGATGCCGCCAGAAGGCATACAGGAAGAAGGTATTTCATCAAAAAGACTCCAAAAAAATGTTCTCAACAATTATATCACAGCGCTTTAAACAAAAAAAGGTACAATTCCATTAAACATACTATGTGGCAGGACAATGGTTGACAGACGACTTTTTATCATAACATCGCTTCTTATTACCATAGGAATCGTATTTAGCTACTCGCTCTCCTCGTACATTGTACTGCATTTTGATTATAACCCGTACCACTTTTTGATTCGTCAGAGTATTTTTGGTTTTGTGGCGATTGTGATCATGTGGTCTCTTGCGCAGCTTGATCCCGAAATATGGCTGCACCGTATCGGTTTAACCCTGTTTTTAGGCGGTCTTGCCGCCATGGTTGCCATGCCGTTTTTACCTGCAAGTCTGGTCAGTGAAGTCGGTGGGGCTTCACGCTGGATCAAACTGTTTGGTTTTTCGCTGGCACCGGTAGAGTTTTTTAAAGTAGGTTTTGTCTATTTTTTGGCATGGAGTTTTTCACGAAAACTCGGTCATCAGAGCAACATGAGTCTCTTTAGAGAGTTTCAGCGGTTTGCACCGTATGCTTTTGTATTTATTTTGGTGATGTTTCTTATTGCCATTATTCAAAAAGATCTGGGGCAGGTCGTTGTGCTTGCCATGACGCTGCTGTTTATGCTTTTTTTAGCCGGAAGCAGTTTTCGATTTTTTTTGGTACTT
>QNZR01000012.1 GCA_003978475.1 Sulfurimonas sp. | reverse complement strand
TGATTGTAACCCTGGTGCTCTTGGGACAGGTCTTGGAGCTTCGTGCACGAAGTCAGACCAATGAAGCCATTCAATTACTTCTGGGCCTTGCTCCTAAAAGTGCCAGAGTGGTACGAGAGAATGGTGACGAAGAAGATATTTCCCTTGAAGATGTCCATGTCGGCGATATTTTGCGCATTCGACCGGGTGAAAAAATTCCCGTTGACGGGGAGGTGATTGAAGGTGAGACGCATATTGATGAATCCATGGTAACCGGAGAACCGGTTGCGGTCAATAAGCGTGTCGGTGATCGTGTTATCGGTGCTACCATTAATACGACGGGAACATTGCTTATACGGACTCAAAAGGTAGGACGCGATACACTGTTATCGCAAATTATTGATATGGTTGCCAATGCCAGTCGTTCACGAGCACCCATTCAAAAATTGGCTGATACGGTTGCAGGCTACTTCGTGCCGGCAGTGGTTGCTATTGCCGTAATTGCCTTTTTCTCATGGTGGTTCTTTGGACCAGAACCCCGTTTGGCTCATGCTGTTGTGAGTGCCGTTGCCGTACTTATTATTGCCTGTCCCTGTGCATTGGGGTTGGCAACACCGGTTTCTATTATGGTAGGTACAGGGCGAGGTGCTACGGCTGGTGTACTCATTAAAGATGCCGAGTCACTGGAAATATTGGAAAAAGTTGATGTTTTGGTAGTCGATAAAACCGGAACCCTCACCGAGGGAAAACCGAAGCTTACAAATTACCATGTATTTGATACGTTTGAAGCGTCGGTGTTACTGCAATATGCCGCCAGCTTGGAACATGTTAGTGAACATCCTTTGGCAGAGGCGATTGTTGCGGGCGCCAAAGAGCGAAATATTGAGCTGTTGCGTGTAGAGAACTTTCAATCTATTACCGGTGAGGGGGTAACAGGAACGATTGCCAACAGGAGAGTTGCTGTAGGAAGCAGTAAGCTAATGCAGCGTCTTCATATTGCCGATAACGAGTTTATTACGACAGCAGACAGCGAACGTCAACAAGGGCATAGCGTGATGTTTGTTGCTATCGACAATACGCCAGCAGGTCTTATTGTCGTAGCAGATCCCATTAAAGCATCAACGCCTGAGGCTATTGACGCACTTCATCAAGAAGGTGTTCGTGTGGTCATGCTTACCGGTGACAGTCAAACCACGGCAGAAGCAGTGGCGCAAGAGCTTCATATTGATGAGGTCAGAGCCGAAGTTTCTCCGGAACAAAAAGCGGCAGTCGTTCGCGAGCTTCAGGCAGAAGGATACACGGTGGCGATGGCAGGTGACGGCATTAATGATGCACCGGCTTTGGCAACGGCTCATGTCGGTATTGCCATGGGAACCGGAACTGATGTCGCCATGGAAAGTGCCGGAGTGACACTGGTAAAAGGGGATTTACCGGGAATTCTCAGAGCGATTAAACTGAGCCGGGCTACCATGAAAAATATTCGACAAAATCTCTTTTTTGCGTTTATCTACAACTCTGCGGGGGTTCCGGTTGCAGCGGGGGTATTGTATCCGTTTTTTGGTATTTTGCTTTCACCGATTATTGCTGCGGCTGCAATGAGTTTTAGTTCAGTATCAGTTATTAGTAATTCCTTGCGGCTAAAAAACATGAAACTCTAAAAGGAGGCAGCCATGGATTCGCAACCTACTGCAACGCACTCAGGACATCGTATGCCAACCGGTGATGCCAGAGCACTAAAAATTACCGGTTGGCTCACAGGTATCTATTTTTTTGTAGAGTTGGCTATTGGTTACTATAGCGGCTCTGTTGCCGTGATGTCCGATGCTTTTCATACCTTTTCTGCAGTCGGTGGTGTACTTATTGCTCTTGCGGCAGGATATTTTTCTGCCAAAAAAGCATCTGAGTATGCGACATTCGGGTTAATACGATCCGAAATTATAGGTGCTTTTATAAATGGAATATTTCTATTTTTAATGGCACTGTTTGTTTTTTGGATGGGTTATCAAAGGCTTTTAGTACCCATTGAAGTACCGACAACACCTATGCTTATTGCCGCTTTTGGCGGACTGATTACTGAAGTCATAAGCTTAAAACTTCTCTTCGGCAGTGATAAGGATAATTTAAATATGAAAGGAGCTATCTGGCACGTCATACAGACATTGGTAGGAAGTATTATTATTATTGTGGCTGCTATTGTAATTTACTTTACCGGATTTTATCAGATAGATCCTATTTTAGGTATGCTGTTTGGAGTGGTATTGTTTTGGGCTTCATGGAGTATTATTAAAGAAGCGACACGAATTTTATTGCAGACGGTTCCGGAAGATATAGACGTTGCAGATATGGTGAGAAAGGTAGAAGCCTTGGCATATGTCAATGATGTACATCATATGCATGTCTGGGCACTGACTACGGGAAAAAATATTGTCTCAATGCATGTGCGTATTGATGATATGGTACATCAGCCAAAAGTGCTGAAAACGATTCAGGAGCTCTTGAAAAAAAACTTTTCAGTATATTTCTCAACCATTCAGGTTGAGACGGAGTATCTGGATGAGGATGAGGCGGTTGCAATTAATATAAAGCGGGTTAATTCATAAGGAGCTGATGATGTCAATAGGTATATTTTACGGCAGTAATGGCGGTGTTACAGAAGGTGTAGCAAAAAGAATAGAAAAGGTCTTGGGAAAAAATACCGATCTCATAGATATATCGAAGACCACAGCAGCAGATTTTGATGCATGCAGTAGTGTTATATTAGGAACTTCAACCTGGGGTGAAGGCGATTTACAGGATGATTGGGATGACTTTTTTGATACCTTTAAAACTGTTGATCTTTCCAATAAAACGGTAGCCCTATTTGGTGTAGGTGATCAGGAGAACTATGCTGATACCTTTGTCAATGGTATGGGAACACTGTATATGCAAGCAAAAAAAAACGGAGCCGTTATTGTTGGCAACCATGTTTCGGCCGAGGGATATGATTTT
>QNZR01000174.1 GCA_003978475.1 Sulfurimonas sp. | reverse complement strand
GCGTATCCTGCCGATAGTTTCGATTCCATTCAAACGTAGCGCGCCATGATATGGGGTTAAAAAAGAGAGTCCGTTGTGCAATGGAGGCCAGTGACAGCAGTGTTAATGCTTCTACTTCCAGCTTGTCATGACGTGAATAGCGCAATAACAGCTTCAAAAATTCTATCTGCGTACCGCGTAACAACCCCTGATCACTGTCAACAAGCGTATGATACACCGGACGAAATCCTAAAAGGTAATAGTGACTGTTATCCTGATAGGCCACCTGAAAGGTAAGTAAATTAGCCCGGTGCGACTGATCGGGATTCGTTGGTTTTTCTATCGACAAAACCGTGCCCTGTCCCAGAGTCGAGCGCTTCTGAAGCGTCGTGTGAAAGCGCTCTTTATAGGTATCGGC
Organism: Sulfurimonas sp.; assembly: GCA_003978475.1. Taxonomy (GTDB): domain Bacteria; phylum Campylobacterota; class Campylobacteria; order Campylobacterales; family Sulfurimonadaceae; genus QNZR01. Next base: position 2,575 of record QNZR01000174.1, on the reverse strand, counting down.
ACTAATTTTGTTCTCAATATACCAATATTCCAAAAGCTCCGATGACGCTTCTAAAAAATAACGCTTGGTCTGTACCGATGGCATAGTATCCAGTACCGCATCAAGCGACCGCTCCCCCTGAACAACGGCGATCACTTCCCTGGCGTGCCGCTCTCCTAAAATACGTTCGTATGCCAACAGCTTTTTGCGCTTGGAAGGACGATAATATTTCTGGGCAACCAGTCCCGCCTCTTCAAGAGCAAAGACCGTATTGATCGGTAACACCTGGTAAAAGAATTTTTCCCGCAAATGGACACTCGGACGGGCAATTTCAATCAGCCAGAGCATATTGTATGAGCAGTTCTCATCAAAAAAATAGTACCACGAATAACTCTGCGAGAGCTCCCAAACATGCAGAAGCATCCGCCGTACTTCCGCTTCGCTCAGGTTCAGTTCATATTCCCAAATATCACGCTGTTCCGTATCGCTATACTCTTTAAGTTTATCGTAATACGGTAACAAAGAGTAGATGCCTCTGTAACCGCCAAAAAGTCCTTTAATAGCAAAGACAGCTCCATTTTCTTTATCATCTCCCGTCGTAGCCGAATAATTTACTGCATGAGAGAGCAGCTTGGAGTCATATGAAGAGTCAATCCGTAAAAAGGTATGCCCAAACATCGAAGCAGGCGAGTTGATATGTGCCGAGGGAAAAACAAAGGTAGCCGATTTTGGGTCAACCTTTTGTATCATCGCATTCAAAGCACTACAGGTGACCTGTGGCAGTTCACGCATATGCAGTTGCTGCTGCAACCACATGGTTCGTGCCGGGTACCGACATGCCGTGGCGTTATCGTCAAAATGTTCCTCTTGCAACAGTGCGTTTATGGTGGCGTTTAGTTCACTCTGCGGATTCTGTTTTCCTTCGCTAGAGAGAAAAAAATTGACATCATCAATTTCACTTTCATGTCCGTTTACATGTAAAAGCAGATGCCAGTATCGTTCCTCAGACAGATGCCGTTGATGGGCTTTTTCCTGATATATCTTTACCAAATTTTCAGCACAGAGCGTTGAGAGCATCAAAAAAGTTAGGAAAAATAGTCGTGAGATAGAAAAGACCTTATGAAAGATTCGTCGGTGGCGGTAATGCCACCGTAACGATTATAGTGCTACTGTAGCGATGTTATCGAGAACATCTGCCATTTTAGCATTTTTTGATGTATAGATAGCGTTGTAGTTTGACTGTAGTGACGCAGCGAAAGTTACTTTGTCTTGCACTTCTAAAAGCTCCGCCAAAGTATCTACAGATTCACCTTTACCCACGGCAACATCCTTAGCCAGTTGATCCATGTTAGATGCAACAAATTCGGCTGCACGCTCATTCATTACCAGTTTTGTTTTGGTACATCCGGATGTTCCGGAAGTAATACCAAAAGTTTGGGTACCCGTTCCATTAAGTGTGGCTTGAATTGCCAACATCACCGCACTGCTGTCATCTTTAATTAACTGTGACCCGAGACCACAACCGGTTTGGTTGTTAACTGTAGCTGATGCTACCGTTCCTAGTGCCAATACTGCGATGACACTTACAATAATTTTTTTCATTAAAATCCTTTATCTTTGAAGATACATGAGTAGTATAGGGAGAAAGAGCTTAAATCATATTTAATCATAAAACATATTTTACCCTTCTGAGTGAATAGCTTTGGCTCCTTCGTTGCCAATGTCGTTAATACCATCGGTAATATTATGCCACTCTTTTGAAGAACAGGCACTCAGAGCCACAACAACAATAATCCATGTCAAAACATACTTCATATTAATCCTTCTGTGTGAATACTACCAGGCAGCCACGACATCACTGTGAGCCGTTGCCGCATTGAGGCGTTGCAAAAAATAGTCACGGGAGACCTCAACAGCGCCCAAACGCTTCAAGTGTTCCGTGGGTACCTGACAATCAATAAAATCATACCCGTTTGCTTTTAAATGTTCGATTAAAAAAGCAAACGCCACTTTAGAGGCATCACTCATATGCGCAAACATCGATTCGCCGCAAAAAACTTTTCCAATACATACCCCGTACAGCCCGCCGACCAGTGCCCCGTCATAATAGGCTTCAACGCTGTGTGCATGCCCCATGTCGTGTAAGGTACGGTAGGCTTCAATAATCTCGGGAAGAATCCAGCTTCCGGTTTGACCGGCACGTGCCGTTGTACCACACTGTAGCATGACGTCGGCAAAAGCGCTGTCAAACCGAATGTCAAAACGGTTGAGTTTTTTTCTTAGTGAGCGGCGTAATTTAAACGCATCGAGATCGAGGATTAGCCGTGGATCAGGTGACCACCACAAAATAGGATCACCCTGAGAATACCACGGGAAAATACCCTTGCGATACGCCAATAACAGGCGCGAAGGGCTTAAATCTCCACCATACGCGACAACTCCCGAGTCTGATGTCAATCGGGGATCGGGAAAAAGAAGCTCAATACCTAGACGAGGAACCATTAACTGTAGGTAAAAGTCAGGGCGTCCCGGTAATCTACGACTACCTTGCCGCCTTGCTGCAGCCTGCCAAAAAGCAACTCATGGGTTAACACAT
>QNZR01000230.1 GCA_003978475.1 Sulfurimonas sp. | reverse complement strand
CTTCGTGCGTACTTGCGGCAACAATCGTCTCGACATTGAGTTTGTCATAATGTGTTGTTGCCACAATACGCTGTGCCAGTTTCATATTGCCCAAGACGACAATATGACGTGCACCTAAAGACTCAAAACGCACCTTATCGTGCTCACTTTGCACAAAAAAGGTATCAACATAATGAAATATTTTTTGGTAAAACCACCGAAACTTTAAATATTTCGGATAGCTTCGTTCTGAAATACGGGCATTGAGCACGATCACTTTAGCGCCTCGTACCGACGCCACGACAAAGAGCATATACCAAAACTCCGCCTCCAACACTACCAATGTTTTGGGTCTGCGTATCCAAAAAGGCAGAAAAATTTCAAAAGGAAGGTAGCGTACCTGTGCATCATAATGCCGTGCCGCATCATATCCTGTCTGCGTAATGGCTGTTATACCGATGTCACGTGCCGGCAAACTATCTAACAACGGTTTTAAAGCGCGGCTTTCCCCCAAAGAGCACACATGAAACCAGAGATCTACGTGACGAAACGGAGGATTGTTCCATAAAAAAAATCGTGCCGGCAGCGAACGTCGGTATTTTTTTTTCAATGAAAAAAGCAGCAGAAAGGGCACGGCAGCCACATACAGCAGCAGAGCCAACAGAAAGTACAACAGGGTAAAAGGCGTCATTACGCCTCTTGTGAAGTCTCTTCTTTATCTAAATAAAGAATACGTCCGCAGTGCGGACAGGTGGCAATCTCTTCCCCTTTAATGACTTCGGCATAAATTTTGTCGTTGATTTTCATAAAACAACCCATACATGCCTGTTTTTTAACCGTCACAGCCGTCGTATTTTTTGCCCAACGACGAATTTTTTGATAAAACGAAAGCCCTTTTTGATTCATAGTGGCAATAAGTTTCTCTTTTTTGGCAAAAACTTTAGTTCGCTCCACATCAATGGCGGCCAACTTTGTATCGAGTTCCGCTTTAATATCACTCAAACCTGAAGACAAAGACTCAAGCTTCTCTTTGAGAATATCGACACTCTCTTTCTTGCTGGCAATAATACGCTCCAGCCGTTCGATTTCCTCGTTGGCAAAGGTAATCTGCTCTTTGGCAATCTCTTCTTCAAGCTGCAGCGATTTCATCTCCCTCTCGGTTTTAATCTCGGCACTTTTTTTACTGTTTTCTTCAAGTTTTGCTGAAAGCTCTGCTAAATGCAGTTCATTTTTCTGTTTTTTCAGCCCCTCTTCTTTCATCTCCTCTTCAAGGATTTCAATCTCTTGCGAGACGGTATCACTCGTAGCCAAGGCCGTCTCGTATTTATAGTTTGCTTCTTCAATTTGCGGTTCAAAAGCATCAATTTCTTTATCGACAATCGAGAGTTCAATCAGTTGTTCAAGGTGTTTGTTCATCTGTTTCCTTTTTGGAATTTCTATATCCAATGCATGTTACATATAGGTGAAGGGGTTTTTCGATGGCGAAATTATAACGCTTAATCCTAAATTAATCAAATATTTCTCCAAAATGTCGCCAAAATGGCACTCACTTTCATAATGTCCGATATCAATCATACTCATTCCTATGGTTTTAGCTTCCATAGCATCATGGTATTTAATATCTCCGGTCAAAAAACACTCAGCCTCTACTTCCGCAATAAGCGAAGCGCCCGAACCGGTTGTCAATGCCACCCGCTTTAGATGATCATGACACCGGACCACCTTCATATGCGAGAGATGAAACGCCTGCTTGACATTATGTGCAAACCGCTCAAAGGTATCATTCACTTCCATATATGCCACAAATCCGTCGCGTGCCACTATTGGGTAGCCCAGTACCTCTTCGGCAACATAGGTGTTAAGGTGTGTCCGGTCAAAATTGGTATGCATCGCAATATTGGCAATATTTTTTTGGATCATTCCTTGTAACAGTTTGGCAGGGTACTCATTAAAACGCAGCTGCTTGAGTCCACCGAAAATAATGGGGTGATGGGTAACCACCAGGGTATTTTCCGGTATGCTCTCAATAAGGGCTTCATCCAAATCAATACTCAGTATCACTGTATGAACATCTTGGTTGAAATCGCCAAGAAGCAGACCGGAGTTGTCCCACTTTTCCTGAAGCTCAAAAGGAGAAAGCGCATCTAAAAAGCGATAGATTTCTGCTATTTTCATCCGCGTAATTTCTCTAGTTCCTGCGCGGCTTCTTCCAAATCACCATTAAGCTCCAACGCTTTTTCATACATGGCTATTGCCTTGTCTTTCTCACCCATTTGTACCAACAAATTGGCAAAGTTGTAGTAGGTAACCTCATAGGCGTCATCAAGCTCCAATGCACGTTCATAATGCTGCTTTGCTTTGTCAAACTCCGAAGTGCGACGGTAGAGTGAAGCAATAGCATTATGGGTGACATCATCACGCTCATCAATAGCTAACGATTTTAAGTAGGTCTCAATAGCGGCCTGTAGATCACCGTTTTGAGCCAATACAAAGCCCAGTTTATTTAAGATCTCTGTATTATCAGAGGCCTTGACGTGTGCTTCTTGCAGCAGTGCGGCGGCACGTTTAAAATCACGCTGTTGCACTGCCTCATCTGCTCTATCCATCAATATTTCCGGATCAAACGATGACAGAGAGTCGCGAGAAGGTTTGGGTTCGGGCGGATCTTCGAGTGTATTGATATGCTCATACACCTTATAGGCGAAAAATGCCGTCACGGCTAACATTAAAATTTGAAAAACTGACATAACCAACTTCCTAACACTTGATATAAAGTGATATAATAGCAGAATTTACGAATAGGATGCGTAACGATGCGAGAACTCTTTGAAAAGTTAGGACTGTTTTATCTGGGAAAAGATACCGATGACGAGGAACTCACCCTTTACAAAAGCAAATACCTCACCACCCATGCCGCCATTATCGGGATGACGGGCAGCGGAAAAACCGGTCTGGGCATCGGACTCATTGAAGAGGCGGCACTGGACAATATTCCGGCAATTATTATTGACCCCAAAGGA
>QNZR01000043.1 GCA_003978475.1 Sulfurimonas sp. | reverse complement strand
ATCATATTATCGCAATAAGCAAGCGGTTCGTTTTGTGGTTTCCGAGACATTGAAGCTGCCCAGTAATTACATTGCCTACGGTGTGTTAGAACCTTTAGGTTTGTATGACATGGTTAAGGAAGAAGCCGGAGGCATATTGCGATATTTCAAACATAAAATACGGTGGATTTTAGGGTAAAACGCGTGAACTTTGCTTTTTCCTCGATATAATGTCACACTCACATCAAGGATCGTTCATGCAATTTTGCGCACCGTTAAAAAGTAACTCGACTCGTATGATGCTCTTAGGCTCAGGAGAGCTTGGAAAAGAGGTCGCCATTGAGGCGCAACGTCTTGGTCTTGAGGTTATTGCCGTTGATCGTTACGAAAATGCTCCGGCACATTTGGTAGCGAATCGTTCTCATGTGGTGGACATGCAGGATGCCGAGGCGATTTTAGAGATTATTCGTTATGAAAAACCAGACTACATCCTGCCTGAGATTGAGGCGATTAGCATTGATGCTCTTTTTAAGGCAGAAGCGGAAGGTTTTCATGTCATTCCCAATGCTGAAGCGGTCAATAAGACCATGAACCGTAAAAATATTCGTCGTTTTGCCGCCGAAGAGCTTGGCGTTAAAACTGGGGGTTACCAGTTTGTCTCTACTTATGAAGAGCTTTGCGGTGCAGCCGATGCATTGGGTTTTCCGTGTGTGATTAAACCCGTGATGAGCAGCTCCGGTCATGGACAAAGTGTGGCAAAAAGTGCCAATAACCTGAGTGCGTCTTGGGAAATTGCCAAAGAGGCACGCGGTGATGCGAGTGAGCTGATTGTAGAAGCGTTTATTAAATTTGATTACGAAATTACACTGCTGACGGTTTGTAACGGAAAAGAGACGGTTTTTTGTGAACCGATTGGGCACATTCAGCGTGATGGTGACTATGTTTTTAGCTGGCAGCCGATGCAGATGAGTGAGATTGCCAAAGAGAAAGCACAGGTCATGGCAAAAACCGTAACGGATGGTTTGGGCGGTCGTGGACTGTTTGGTGTGGAGATGTTTGTTTGTGGCGATGAGGTCTATTTCTCGGAGTTAAGTCCTCGACCGCACGATACCGGAATGGTCACACTCATCACCCAAAGCCAAAGTGAGTTTGCTCTGCATATCCGAGCTGTTCTGGGTCTGCCGCTAGGTTTTACCTTCTATGGTGATGGTGCAAGCGCAGCGTTTAAGTCGCAAGTTGACTCTAATGCACCGGCGGTAGATGTGGACAACTCGCTTTTTAGCGATAACAGTTATGTTAGAGTTTTTTCAAAACCAGCATCACATGTAGGTCGTAGAATGGCGGTAGCGTTAGTGTTTGATGAGGTTGAAAGCGCACTCTCTCAGGCTAAAGAGCTCATTACCAAAATTAAGGATGTATGATGAAAATTGTTCTTCTTGATGCCAGTACATTTGGTGAAACAGATCTGAGCGCTTTTGAGCAATTTGGTAGTGTCAAAGTCTTTCAAACCACCTCTTCAGATGAGACCTTAGAACGCATTAAAGATGCTGATGTTATTGTCACCAACAAAGTTGTTATTACTGAAGCAATGATGTTGACATGTAAAAACCTCAAACTGATTTGTGTTGCTGCTACAGGCATGAATAATGTTGATTTAGCAGCAGCCTCGTCACAAAATATTGAAGTGAAAAATGTAGCAGGTTACTCCACACAATCGGTGATTCAGCACACATTTTCAATGCTATTTTACCTCATAGGCAGTTCGCGTTATTATGATGCCTATGTCAAAGAGGGCTCGTGGGCTGCGAGTCCAATTTTTACCCATATTGAGAGACCATTTTTTGAAATCAAAGGTAAAAAATGGGGTATTATCGGTTTAGGTGAAATTGGTCGTGGTGTGGCAAGTGTCGCTTCGGCATTTGGTGCGGAAGTATGTTACTACTCAACCTCATATAAAAACAATAATGAGACGTACCCTAAAGTTGGGTTAAGTACACTGCTTGAGACTTGTGATATCATCTCCATTCATGCACCGCTAAATGCCAACACCAAAGGGCTGATTTCTCAATCGGAACTGTTACAGCTCAAAGAGGGTGCGGTACTGCTGAATCTTGGACGTGGCGGCATTGTTGATGAAGCGGCACTCTCGCGTATTATTGATGTTAAAGACATTAAAGTAGGGCTCGATGTTTTAGAGGTTGAGCCAATGAAAGCCAACCATCCGCTTTTACATGTAAAAAATCAAGAAGCACTTTACATGACACCGCATATTGCATGGACATCCATTGAAGCACGTGACCTACTCATTGCAAAAATTGTACAAAATATTCAAACTTTCATAGATGGCTGAAGCCCTCGCGCTTTTTTTTGCTGCTTTTTTCGCAGCAACCATTCTTCCTTTGAGCTCTGAAGTGGCATTTATTGCCGCATTAACTTCAGGAATGGACACGTCCTTAGCCATGACAAGCGCATCGCTGGGCAATGTACTTGCAGTGATGGTTAATTACCTTTTAGGTTTTTGGCTTTATGGGACAATGCATCAGAAGTTAGAATCATCAAAAATTGGAACAAAAGCACTCTGTTTTGGGCATCGCTACGGTTATGCAGCACTGCCGCTGACGGTGTTGCCCATCATCGGTGACCCGCTAACCATTGTGGCAGGAATGGCACGCGTAAACTTTATGTGGTTTCTTCTCATTACGGCACTCTTGCGTATAGGACGGTACTACTTAATAACCTTAGCGTTTTAAGGTTATGAAAGAAGTCTAATAAATAAACCCAAATAACCAGAGTGGTATTTTATTTTTATAACCTACTTCTATATCGTCAAGAGCCAAATAACTGTTGTGTAAATCTTTGATTTGATTAAAGTTCTTATTTTTACCGCCAATCTCAAATAAATAGGTGTTATTTACTAAAAAATCTCCTCTCTTAGCCACATAGATGGATTCATTAATAAATAGATTTCTTGAAGCATAATAATTTTTGATTTGGTTTACAAAGAATGCTTCTCGTGCACTTCCTATGTC
>QNZR01000113.1 GCA_003978475.1 Sulfurimonas sp. | reverse complement strand
AAGCGAACTGTTTCAAAAAAAACAGGTTCGTGCCATTGAACGGTTTTCACAAGGCAATTTTCGTCTCGTCAAACAGCTGTTGAAACATACCTTTTCCATTATGGACTATGCCAAAAATCACGGGCATCTCCATTACAGCACACCAACACCCTGTGTCATTACCATGGCGGCCATTGATTTAGGAATTCTTGATGCATAACAGTTTTGAGAGCCTGCAACAAAAATGTCGGCGCTACCGCATACGACGTTTTGCCATCCGCATCACTCCCCTATTGGTACTTGTCCTTCTTGTAGGTGCAGGCGGATATTTTTATAGCCATACCACAGCTACTTTGGCACTCCCATCTCCTCATATGCCGCATCCAAAGAGGCTCCAAACCGTGGCAACGGTGCCCGAAAAAAACGCCACCACACCACAGCAGGCACCGATGAGTCTACCCGATGCTGCCGACGTCAATAAAACATCCCAAACCGTAGCTGTACCCCCGAGCAGAATCGCCAAAGATATCAATTATATTTTACATGTAGATGCCGACTATGTGCCGCCACGCACTCCTGAAATGCCTCAAAAACAGCTCCTCGTGCCCTCACAACCGGTTGCCACACCTCACGTCCGCACGCAAAGCACACCGACAACAATCACTCCACCGGTCATTAACAAAGCTGCACAGTCTTTGACAATGTCGTTCAAACAGATTGATTCGGTTGAGCAGATGCAGCAACTCTACCGCAAAGAACCAAGCTATGACAAAGCCCTGAAAATTGCACAGTTTTATTATCATGTCAAACAATACTCCAACGCATCAAAGTGGGCCAAAAATGCCAATATACTAGAACGAGAACGAGACGGTGCCTGGATACTCTACGCCAAAGCAGAGTATGCCAAAGGGGCACGGCATCGTGCTATTGAGATTTTAAAGCTCTATCTTGCCAACGCACACTCTAATGAAGGAGATGCCCTGCTTCGCAGCTGGGTCAAAGGAGAGTAATCATGAACATACTGCTGTTAATCGTACCGTTGCTTGCAGCAAGCCTGTATGCAACACCATATACGGAGTTTTCACAGGCATATCAGGCACAACGGTATGACAAAGCCTGTCAAATCGGAAAGCGGCTTTTTGCTAAAGAACGTGATGAGAAATTTCTCTCTCTCATCGGTCACGCCTGCCTTCAGGCCGATTATATCGACACCCTTGCCATGATCCAAAGCCGACTCAGAAGCTCAAAAAGTGCACGGGAAAATGCCGTCATATTTGCCTCAATCCTGCTTCAGAAACGGCTGATTTATCAATTTATGTACGATGACACCGATATTTCCAGTTTGACACTACCCATTAGTGATCATCCCCTCTCACATGCCTTTGTCGCCATACGAGACGACCGGTTTACCCTTCGCTCTAAAACACCCAAAATAATTGAATTTCACCACGACGACATTCACTACCGACTCTATATTGACCGAAGCAACAAAGGTAGAGTAACCATTGAGGCGGAAGATGCCGATCACCACACTACAATACACAGGTACCTATAATGATAAAACAAGTCGTTCGTCTAGGCGATCTTTTAATTGAAAAAGGGCTCATTACTCACGAGCAGCTAATGCGCGTACTCTCGTTACAAAAAGCCTCCAACTTTACCAAAAAGCTGGGTGAACTGCTCATTCAAGAAGGCTATGTCACCTACAAAGAGATTGCACGTGAACTCTCTGCACAACTCAATATTGAGTTTATTGATATCTACGGTGAAGAGCTTGACTTTAAACTCATTGCCCGCTACCCCGTGCATGTGTTGGAAAATGCCGAAGCCATTCCTCTGCGAGAAGATGATGAGTATATCTACATAGCTACTTCCAACCCGCTAAACTATGATGCTCTTGAAGCGCTGGAGCATATTGTCATCTCCAAACCGATTAAACTTTTTTTGGCGCTCGATGAAGATGTCCGCAATATCTTCCAGCGTATTGAGATTATTCAAAATACCAAAGCCATTGCCCAGGAGGTCAAACGCGAAATCTCCGATGACACCTACAAAAGTGATAGTGACGAAAGTGCGGTCATGCGTCTCATTACACTGGTCATTAAAGATGCCATTATGCGTAACGCCAGTGATATTCACATTGAGCCCGATGCACATGAAGTCTCGGTTCGCTGTCGTGTTGACGGCATTTTGCATGAAATTTTTGTTTTTGAACTGGCCATTTACAATGCCATTGCCTCACGCATTAAAATTTTGGGAAATTTAGATATTTCTGAACGACGCAAAGCTCAGGACGGGCGTTTTTCCATGGAGATTGACAGCGGCATGTATGATTTTCGTCTCTCGACAACCCCGACGTTTTTCGGAGAGTCTATTGTTATGCGGATTTTGGATCAACAGAAAATTTTACTCAAACTCATCGACTTGGGGCTTGAAGATGAGAACCTGAGTGCTTTTGAAAATATTATTGCTTCTCCGTTTGGTATTGTTCTTATTACCGGTCCTACCGGAAGCGGAAAAACGACCACTCTCTATGCCGCACTCAATGAAATTAAGAGTTTGGAAAATAAAATTTTAACGGTTGAAGACCCCATTGAGTACCAACTCCCCCTGGTGCAGCAGGTTCAGGTCAACGAGAAGGTCGGATTTAGCTTTTTTGCCGCACTCAAATCATTTTTGCGGCAAGACCCTGATGTCATTATGGTGGGAGAAATTCGGGACATGGAGACCCTTAATGCCGCCGCACAGGCATCATTGACCGGTCACCTGGTATTTTCAACTTTGCACACCAACGATGCGTCCTCTACCGTAACCCGTCTGGTGGATATGGGTATAGAACCCTTTTTGGTCGGAACGGCGGTAAATTTGGTTGTGGCCCAAAGGCTTTTGAGGAGATTATGCCCCAAATGTAAGCTGAAGGCCAAAGATGTATATCCGCCGGAATTTTACAGAGAGGTAGAAAACCAAGTAAGAAATGCTACAAAGCGGATTATGACGAACCTCCAGAATATGTTGGCTAAAGAAAAAGAAC
>QNZR01000123.1 GCA_003978475.1 Sulfurimonas sp. | reverse complement strand
CGCGTTCTTCCTGAAAATATGCGCGCGGTGGTTGATGAAGATCGCATTCGTATTCTGCCGATTTTTGAGCTCATCGGTGAGCATGTCGAACGCACAGAAATGTTTCGTGCTTTTAACATGGGGGTCGGTATGATTCTGGTCGTCTCACCCGAAAATGTCGATGCCGTGCTGCACCACAGTGACGGCTATATCATTGGTCACATTGAAACCGGTGCCAAAGAGGCGATCCTGCGTTAAAAGGCTATCGCTCCAACAAAATCTTTGCCCGCTCCAGCGCTTGCGAGCGGTGAGAAAGCGTTACTTTGATCTCACGGCTTAACTCTCCCAACGTGTTATCAAACCCCAGCGGAATAAACATCGGATCATAACCAAAACCGCCCCTTCCCCGTGCCTCGGTAATAGCAGTACCGTACATCCATCCGTGCACGGTCTCTTCGGCATGAGCACTCACCAAAGCAATCGCCGCGGTATAGTGTGCCCGAGAGTGCGTGACCCCTTTCGCTTTAATGGCATCCATGAGACGGTGCAAATTGTCCGTATCATCGGCACCCTCACCGGCATAGCGTGCGCTGTAAATACCCGGGGCACCCCCAAGGACATCAACACTGATACCACTGTCATCGGCAAGGACGATGGCACCGGCATCATCAAGCGCATCATACACTGCACGCGCTTTAATGAGTGCATTGGCTTTAAAATCAATGCCGTCTTCAACAATATCAAACGGTGTCATCAACTCACTGTATGCCACAACGTCAAAATCGCTGTACATCGCTTTAATCTCTTTTACTTTTCCCTTATTTGAGGTTGCTAATACCAATTTCACCGTCATTTTCCTTATAGGTAACTTTACTGCATTACATGTAGATTTTGTTTACGCATTTTGTACCAAAATTATAATATAATTCCATCCTAATTCTTCTGAGGACTTATAATGTTTAAAAAAGTTATGCCGCTTTCGGCAATTTTATCGCTGCGCTTTTTAGGACTCTTTCTTGTTTTACCGGTACTCTCGATCTACGCAATGGGAATGGAGGGAGCCACACCGCTTCTTGTAGGTATCATTGTCGGAGGATACGCCCTGACGCAAGCCATTTTTCAAGTTCCCTTTGGCACAATGAGCGACCGTATCGGTCGACGCATGACACTGATGGTCGGACTCATTATTTTCTTAGTCGGTTCGGTGGTTTGTGCCGTAAGTGACAATATTTACCTGCTGATGCTCGGACGCTTCTTACAAGGTGCCGGTGCCATCGGATCGGTGATTACCGCCATGATTAGTGATCTGGTTCCCGAAGAAACCCGGGGCAAAGCCATGGCCATTATGGGAGCTACCATTGCGTTGAGTTTTGCTCTTGCCATGGGTCTGGGACCGGTATTGGGTGCGGCATACGGTGTTGATTTTCTCTTTTGGCTGACGGCTATTTTTGCGCTGGCTGCCATGGTGCTGCTCTTCACCAAAGTACCGACACCACCGAAAATTCGCCATATTTACCACAATACGACCTCCACGAAAGATATTTTAAAAGACAGTAATATTTTAAGCATGATTATTATCAACGGCATGCAAAAAGGAATGATGACCATTGCTTTTGTACTGATTCCGCTTATTTTGGTTGACCCGCAATACGGTTTTGGCTGGGAAAAATCAGAACTATGGAAGGTCTATATGCCGGCCATGGTCGCCGGACTCATTGCCATGGGGCCCGCTGCCGTTTTTGGTGAAAAACACAACAAAGCCAAAGAGATTTTCCTACTCTCTATTGTCCTGTTTGTTTTTGCCTTTATTGCCATGGGTTTTGCCACATCAAGCGCTTTTTTTGTTGCCGGCGTCATCAGCTTTTTTGTCGCCTTCAATATGATGGAGCCGCTGGTACAATCCATGATTTCCAAATATGCCAAAGTACATCAAAAAGGTGCGGCTTTGGGCATTGGCAATTCCGTGGCATACTTTGCAACCTTTATTGGCGGTACGTTGGCAGGTATTTTTCTCGATTTTGTCAATCGTGAAGCCCTCGGAGCCACCATTGCCATTATGGGAGTTTTATGGTTTATCTGGACACTGCGCCTGCAAAAGCCGGTACAGCATGCCATCCTCTACCTTCCGCTGGATGATGTTGATCAGGAAAAACTGCATACCCTGGAACATGACGCTATTGCCGAATGGTATATTAACGAGAGCGAGCAGCTCGCTGTTGTCAAATACCGAAACGACGCCATTGACGAGGCGGCACTTAAAGCAAAAATTCTCAAGGATGCATCACTCTCGCCGGCTTCGTGAGCTAATGCCCGGGTGAAGAGAGCCGTGCCTTAACTTGCATCACCACTCTTTCTGTCGCCAATGCCGCGGCACCGACAACCAGACCCACCAATAGCTCTGCCGCAATACCCGGCAGGGAGTGCAGCGCTTCATGAATCTGCTGCACATTGTGCACAAAGATACCTCCGGCAACCAGCAACATGGCCAGTGTTCCTACTACGGTCAGTGCTTTAATGACTTTGGGCAATGCCTGCACCAGTATCTCACCGGCACGTCGCATGAAGCGACGCTGCTCACCGGCATGTTCAATAAGTGCCAGACCGACATCATCCATCCGAATAATAAGCGCCACAATACCGTACACCCCAATGGTTGCCAGCAGTGCGACCACGGTAACGGCGACAATCTGAATGGGCAGGCTCTGCTCCATGACCGTACCGAGCGCAATAATAATAATCTCAATAGAGAGGATAAAGTCGGTAGTAATGGCAGACTTGATTTTTTTAGCCTCGTAGGCAAGCAGCTCTTCCTGGCTTAATGCAGCTCGCATAGCGCTCTGTTGTGCTTTGGTATGGGGTCGAAAATATTCGTAAATCTTCTCGGCTCCCTCCAGTGCCAAATAGATGCCGCCTAACATTAAAATGGGGACAATACTCCATGGAGCGAAGGCGCTTAAAATAAAAGCAAAGGGTAGAATAATAGCTTTGTTGACGAGAGAACCTTTGGAGATAGCCCACAATACAGGCAACTCGCGCGATGCCGCAAAGCCCGATGCCTTCTGCGCATTGACCGCCAAATCATCTCCTAAAATCC
>QNZR01000036.1 GCA_003978475.1 Sulfurimonas sp. | reverse complement strand
GCTGGGTATCAAGATACTCAAAGGGCAGGAGAAGGTCACACTCAATGAGGCACGGGAAGCGGGCTTTGAGAATCTGTGCACTCTTGTTGACAGCGGGGTCAATACCCCCGGGTTTGCCTATGAACGTGCTACCGTCGCGGCGCAACAGCTGTTTGATACCGCCGATGTGGTGCTGGCAAAAGGGATGGGAAATTATGAGTGCCTCTCGGAGACATCACGTGAGCATGTCTGCTGCCTTTTAAAGGTGAAGTGCGGTGTAGTCGCTGAATCGCTTGGAAGAGAGATTGGTGATATTATCTGCCAAATGAACTAAGACTATCGCGGCATGTGACGGCGCTGTGCTGCTTGCATACGCAGCTCTTTCCAGAGGGCACGAACTTCTTTGTCTGTGGGGCTTTGACGTAGCCGTTTTTTGGTATGGGCACGTTTTTCAATGCCCGAAGGCAGCAGCCTACGGTTGCGAATTTCGGCATACTCATAACGCTGCTGCTGCTTGTTGAACAGAAGAATTTCTCCCGTATCACTCTCAAACCAGTTGAGGTATTCATCACCTTTAAGCTGGGCGCGAAAGGAGTCGCCGTGCGTGTCACGCAGTGTGAGTGTGTTGGTAAAGGCGGGTGCAGCGTTGAGCAGTGTGGTGATGATGATCAAGAGTAAAATCGGTTTCATGTTGTCAGACCTTATAAGGAGATAGTAGCGCTCATGACGCTACGGGGGAGAGAGATGTTCTCGACGGCTATGGTATTGGGCGTGTTCTCATAGCTTGCGGTAGAAGGGGTGGTTTCGGATGTGAAGGCATCAACATTGCCGCTGTAGAAAAGATTTTCTCTGTTGCCGTATGCATCGGCGCTAAAATCCAAAACCGGAAATGCCGCTTCTTCGAGATCAACTCCCTTATGTGTGACGGTAGCATTGACCGTATTGTCACCTAGATGTGTTTCAATGACCTGCTCATCAATATGCCAAATGGCCAAGCCGCCTTCAAAATAGTACGAAAGCATCTTCAGTCCACGATCGTAACCGCTGTTATGGCGATTTTCAATTAAGAAATATTCGTTGGCATTGATGGGAAGCTTAATAATATTGAACGTTTTGGAAGAGGCGGCATGAAAATTGACATGAAGACCGGCACTTTTGTTCAGGGTGGTAGGTATGACCCACAGGAGCTTTGTCTTACTCCAGGCACACAAATGTGTCGGTGTGGCACCGGGAAGGTCACCCAAGCCGTCTTGTCCCCACATACCCGCGCTCATTAGGGCAAAAGAGCCTGTTCCCGAGGATTGTTCGCTGGTGTCGTAGAGATCGGGAAGATCAAAAGCGGCATGACCCAGCTCATGTGCCATAATGCCAATCGTGGCGTCATGATTGCCGTGACGTTCGCCAAAGAGCGCGTAGCCGCTATGATGAGCACAGCCCAACAGTGCTACCCCGTCAACAACGGGAGTGTCGGCGCGTTGGGTGCATGAACTGTGTGCCCAGACGCCCGGCTCGGCATTGGGACCGGAGAAGGCATCGTCATTGCCGGCGATAATAAACATGAGTTGCAGTTCATTGGGGGTGAGTGCCCCGTTACGGTCGGTATCATAGGCGGCAAAATCAACAAAGGTATTCGCCAGCATAACAGCCTGACGAAGATCGGGATGAATCAGCATGCTTGCTTTAGAGTCCGGGTGTGCTGTATTGAGCGTGACGGAGACGATGCCGTCATTGGGTGTGCCTTCGCGTTCGTGAGCCGGCGTAAAGTGAAATTGCGAGAGAGAGACTTCCTGAAAATAGTGGTTCAGTTCATGGGCATCAAAACCAAAAACCTTCTGTTGCCATATTGCGGCATCGTTGTGGAAAGAGCGGTTATTGTAGCTGATGCGGATGAGCAGCATGGGGCGCTCTTTGGTTGCGCCGGGAGCTGCCGGCTGCGAGGAAGTTGTACCGGCACCGCCACACCCGTACAAGAAAAGCAGTATGATGGAAAAAATCAGGAAGTATTTCATGACAACAGTATAGAGCAGTTATGTTAATTGAGCATGAATGTTTGTTGTCATATTTTGAACCGGAATCGGCAACGTGATGCTACAGTAGCATACCATAGGTGTAAGTGGCAATATTTTACCGTTCTCAAAGAGAGGCTTGGTATAATAGCGTTACTATTTTCAGTGAGGTCGTAATGATAACATTTAGTGACATGCTTTTAAAACTTCAGGAGTTCTGGAAGAATCAGGGGTGCAGTATTGTACAGCCATACGATATTCCTGCGGGTGCGGGAACGTTTCATCCCGCAACGTTTTTGCGTTCTCTTGATGCCCAACCCTGGTCGGTAGCGTACGTCGCACCCTCACGTCGTCCAACTGACGGACGTTATGGGGAGAACCCCAATCGTTTGGGAAGCTATTATCAGTTTCAGGTTCTCATTAAGCCCAGTCCTCAAAATATTCAGGAGCTGTACCTGAAAAGTCTGGAATATCTGGGGCTGCACCTTCAAGAGCATGACATTCGCTTTGTCGAAGATAATTGGGAGTCACCGACCCTTGGTGCGTGGGGACTTGGATGGGAAGTGTGGCTCAACGGCATGGAGGTGACGCAGTTTACCTATTTTCAGCAGGTCGGTGGTATTGCCTGTGATCCTGTAGCTGTTGAGATCACCTACGGTACGGAACGTCTTGCCATGTATCTGCAGGGGGTTGATTCGATCTTTGATATTGTCTGGGGAGAGAATGCCTTGGGGACGACACGCTATCGAGATATTCATAAAGAGAGCGAAATAGAGTTTTCAAAATATCACTTTGAAGTGGCAGATATTGCCATGCTCTTTGCCGATTTTGAGGCAAAATCACGTGAGTGCAGCAGAGCCCTGGAAGCAGGTTTGCCGCTACCGGCGTACGATCTGTGTATGGCAGCGTCCCACACTTTTAACACCCTCGATGCACGAAAAGCCATTTCACAAACCGAGCGGGCAAACTATATCTTGAAAATCCGTGAGCTCTCACGCGGTTGTGCCGAACTCTACAAGGCACAGGAGGCGGAGCGTATTGAGCGTGTCAAAGCATAGCGTTGCAGCACATTGTCGGACAGATAAAGAGCATTATA
>QNZR01000155.1 GCA_003978475.1 Sulfurimonas sp. | reverse complement strand
TCATTTTCTTTTGATTTTTATGTTACATCTGCATCACATAGGCAAAATATAGGTGTTGCTACTGGAGGGGGAGATGACCCTTTTGATATCAATAAATATAAAGTAATCATAGATCATATCCAAATATTTAATAGGGCATTAACACAAGATGAAATTAAAGAGTACTACAACCTGCACAAAGAGCGGTTCGTACGTCCGGAATCGTTTGAGGTCATTCTCTATCACGCAACCTCACCGGAAAAATTGCAACAGCAAGTTGCCAGTCCCATGTTCTACTCACCCGACATTCATACCCAGAGCCTGACGTTGCACTACCGTACTATCGACCCCAGTCTTGCCAATCTGCTGTACCAAACCAGGGTCAATCATTTTACTCCGGTGCTTCCCGATCCCAAGGGCGGCTACATGACCTTTTTTGTCAAAGAGAAGTCAAAAACATCCACGGATGCCATGGAGGCATACAATACGGAAGTCAGTACTGCCATCCTGGCAGACAAACGCACCCAGATTCTTAATGACTATTTCTCACGATTGCGTTTGAATGCCGACATTAAAACCCTAAGGCTTCCAAACGAATAAGCCCGAGTGTTCGGGTACGTACTATGATATAATTCGTTTCATATATTCTAAAAAGGGAACCCATGGGCTTAAAATCGGACAGCTGGATACGGCAGACATCACTGCAAAGCGGAATGATCTCTCCGTTTTGTGAAGATCAGGTGGGACAGGGCGTTGTCAGTTACGGTTTAAGTTCCTACGGGTACGACATTCGCGTTAGTGATGAGTTTAAAATTTTTACCAATCTTAACTCTACTGTGGTCGATCCTAAATGTTTTGATGATGCCAATGTGGTCGATTTTAAAGGCGATATCTGCATTGTGCCGCCCAACTCATTTGCTTTGGCGCGCACCGTTGAATACTTTAAAATTCCCCGGGATGTTCTGGCAATTTGTCTGGGAAAATCCACCTATGCACGATGCGGTATTATTGTCAACGTCACCCCGTTTGAGCCGGAATTTGAAGGACATATTACCATTGAAATCTCCAACACGACCCCACTGCCGGCAAAAATCTACGCCAATGAAGGGATCGCACAGGTGCTTTTTTTACAGGGTGATACAGCATGTGAAACGAGCTACAAGGACAAACACGGTAAATATCAAGGTCAAGAAGGCATTACCCTACCACGGATTTTACAGTAACGCATCTACAGATATCAGCACCCCTTGGGGTTAGTCATGGTATCATTTCAAATATATTTTTAAAGGACGCTATTTCATGCTACATGAGTACCGAGATATTATTACGCACATGAAACAAAATGAGGCTGCCAATGCGCACTTTTTGCGTATTTTTGACAAGCACAATGCACTGGATGACCAAATTAGCAAAGCAGAAAACGGTGAAATTCCGATGACCGATTTGGAAATTGAAACGCTGAAAAAAGAGAAGCTGCTCTTAAAGGACGAAGCCTACGGTATGCTCATCAAGTACAAAAAAGAGCACCACCTCTAAGCCGTGTACCGCGCACCCGTTTAGGCGAGCAAATCATTGACCTTTTCTAAAGGTCTTCCAATTACTGCGCGATTTTCTTTGATGATAATCGGACGCTCTATCAGCCGCGGATGCGCTACCATTGCCGCTATTAACTGCGCATCATCCGCCGTTTCCAGCGCCAACTCTGCATATAATGTTTCTTTGGTTCGCATCAATTCCCGTGCCGATATGCCGAGTTTGCTCAGTAACGAAGAGAGCATCGCCGCCGTTAGAGGCTCCTGCAAATATTTAAAAATATCTATTTCAACACCCTTCTCTTCAAGCAGTGCCACTGCCTGTCGTGATTTTGAACAGCGTGGGTTGTGCCAAATAGTAATCATCTATTAATCCTTATTACAATATCGTTATGATAGAATCATAGCGAAAAAATACATGTCAATGAATTTAGGAATCCATGCATCCGTTACGTCTTTTCAGCCAGCAACTCAAAAGTTCCTTTCGAGACCTGCTGCCTATCATTGTCGTCATCACATTTTTTCAAGCGGTTATTTTACAGCAGGTTCCCGAAGGACTCGGCTCTATTGTGCTGGGACTGTTCATTGTCGCTGTCGGTCTGGCACTCTTTATTCAGGGGCTGGAAATCGGCATTTTCCCTATCGGCGAAAATTTAGCTCATGAATTTGCCGCCAAAGGTTCCGTATTTTGGCTCTTGGCATTTGCTTTTTTAATGGGTTTTTCTACCACGATTGCCGAACCGGCACTCATTGCCATTGCCCAAAAAGCGGCGCTCATCAGCGAAGGAAGAATCGATGCTTTTGTCCTGCGCATCTGGGTTGCCTTTTCGGTCGGGTTTGCCATTGCGCTGGGAGCTTTTCGTATTCTTACCGGGCATCCCATTACCTACTACATTATTACCGGCTATGTTCTGGTCGTTGTCCTGACCCCTTTTGTACCGGTAGAAATTGTCGGTCTTGCCTACGATTCCGGCGGTGTCACCACCTCAACGGTTACCGTACCGCTGGTTGCGGCTCTGGGAGTCGGTCTGGCAACGAGCATTCGCGGTAGAAATCCGATAATTGACGGTTTTGGACTCATTGCCTTTGCCTCACTTACCCCCATGATTTTTGTACAGCTCTACGGGCTCTATGTCTACTCATTTGCCGATGCCGACGCACTGGAGACCCTCTATCGTGTCACAACCACTGCCTCCGAACAGGCACACGGTGTTATAGAGACCATAAAAAAACTCTTTGATGAACTCATGGGAGTCATCACCGATGTGCTGCCCATTCTGGTGGTTGTCTTCTTTTTTCAATACGCCATTATTAAAAAATCCGTGCCCAATCTACCGAAAACTTCATTAGGTATTATTCTGGTCATTTTGGGTTTGTATGCCTTTATTGTCGGTCTGGAGATGGGGCTGTTTCCCATAGGAGAATCCATGGCAAAACAGCTTGCCGAACAAAAGAATGTTCTTTACATCTATCTCTTTTCCTTTCTCATCGGCTTCTCGACCACCATGGCGGAGCCGGCACTTTTGGCTATTGCCATGAAAGTCGAGGTCATCTCCGGGGGCACCGTTAAACAAAAGATTTTACGCACGGTGGTCGCCATAGGAGTGGCTCTGGGTATTGCGTTGGGA
>QNZR01000058.1 GCA_003978475.1 Sulfurimonas sp. | reverse complement strand
CGTCGGGCTTTGCCCATTTACAAAAGACGGAATATCGCCTTATAGATTTAATTGACGGCGGTATTGACATGGCGATGATCGGACATGAGAACGTGACCATTGATGTTGATGCCAACTATAAAGTGGTCACCGACTACCGTCTGTTTTCTACCGCCATTAAAAATATGATTGATAACGGGTTGAAATATTCACCTGATCATCACGTCAAAGTCTATACGAAACATAAAGAGATCGTGTTTGAGAACCGGGGTAATGCCCTGGGTCATCCGCTGGCATTTTATGTGGAACCTTTTACCAAAGATCAGCCGGCAAAGAGCAGTTTTGGCCTGGGGCTGTATCTGGTCGATGCCATTTTAAAGTCACACAATATGATTCTTGCGTATGAACATGATGAGACGGAAGGTATAAACCGTTTTATTTTTGTACCGCAACACTAGGAGCGTTTAGGTGAAACATATATTAATTAGCAATGATGACGGTTATGCGTCTAAAGGATTGTTGAAACTTGTTGCGGTGTTGCAAGATTTGGCTCACATTACCGTGGTAGCACCTTCAACTGAAAAGTCAGCCTGCGGACATTCGTTGACGCTGCATCATCCACTGAGTTTTATCGGTGTCGATGATGACTTTTACAAACTCGATGACGGTACACCGAGCGATTGCATCTATCTGGCGCTGCATTCGCTGTTTGAGAACCAGCGCCCCGATTTGATTATTAGCGGTATTAACCACGGTTCCAATATGGGGGAAGATATTACCTACTCCGGAACGGCAGCTGCGGCAATGGAAGGTGTCATTCACGGGGTACCTTCCATTGCCGTCTCTCAGGTGATGGATTATAGCCAGCCCATACCCGATTTTGAATTGGCGGGCAAAGCGATCCGAATGTTAGTGCAACAGGTTTTTCGTGATGGCTTTCCTCTACCGCCGCGGCAATTTTTAAATGTCAATATTCCCTACGGCGTTGACGAAGCAGAGATTGTTACGACGTATGCAGGGTACCGGCTCTACGGTAATGATGCGCATCTGCATCGTAACCCCCGGGGTCTGGAATACTACTGGCTCGGACTGCATCCTTTGGAATTTCGTACCCGTGAGGGGCAAGAGGGTTTATGTGATTTTGAAGCGATTGAACAGCAGAAGATCTCGATGTCTCCCATTCAGGTCGATATGAGTGCATATGCGAGTTTACAATCATTGGAAGCGTGGCTGTGAGGTACGAGCGAACCCGTCAACTTTTTGGTGAAGTCGAGCATCAGAAGCTCCAGGAGGCCAATATTCTTCTGCTCGGTGTGGGCGGTGTCGGCAGTATGGCGCTTGATTGTCTTTATCGTACCGGCATAACGAATATTACCATTGTCGATTTCGATACCTATGAGCAGAGCAATATGAACCGTCAGCTTTGGTCGGAATTACATGTAAATGAGGTGAAGGTTGCGGCGTTAAAGCAACATTATCCTAAAGTAACGGCGCTCAATCAGAAAGTAGATGCTGCCTGGATCGAAACGTTTGATTTTGAGCCGTATGATCTTATTTTAGATGCCATTGATGATATTCATGCCAAGCTGGCACTGGCGCAGCGTTGTTACAAAAAGCTTATTTCTGCCACGGGTTCAGCGAAAAAACTGGATCCGACACAGGTTCGGGTGGATTCCATATGGCGAAGTCAGGGAGATCCGTTTGCTTCAAAAATCCGTAGAGAACTCAAGCGCCGAAAATTTGATCGCAACTATCGCTGTATTTTTAGTGCCGAAACGGCACGTACCAAAGAGAAAGGGAGTTTTATGGGAGTGACGGCAGCCTTTGGTCTGGCAATGAGTTCTGAAGCGATTCGACAGCTTCTTTGTCAAAAATAAAAACGGTACAATATACTATTTTATAGAGTTCAAAGAGGGAATTATGCAACGTACCAATGTATTATGCCGCTATTTGCAGGAGCGTGGTCGGTTACACTCACCGCTGCTGATACAGAGTTTTTGTGAGGTGGATCGAAAGGATTTTGTACCGCCGGAATTTATACAGAAAGCGTATGAAGACTACCCCCTTGCTATTGGCGGGGGTCAGACCATTTCACAGCCTTCAACCGTGGCGTTTATGCTGGAGCTTTTGGAGCTTAAAGAAGACGATGATATTTTAGATATCGGGTGCGGGTCGGGTTGGACGACGGCACTGTTGGCAACGGCAGCTTCTTCGGGGTCGGTGATTGCCGTTGAACGGTTGCAACCGCTATTGGAACGGGCACAACGCAATGTGGCTAAATACGCTTTACAGAATGTCACTTTTATGCATGCATCTGATGCTCTGGGGTGCCCGGGTAAAACGTTCGATAAAATTCTTGTCTCGGCCGCGGCACCGGAGCTGCCACAAGAGCTTATAGCACAACTTCGCAGCGGCGGTATTATGGTGATTCCGGTTGGAAATACCATTACGGCGGTATATAAACACGAAGGTGATGCCTTTGAACAACAGGTCTTTGAAGGCTTTGTTTTCGTACCGCTTATTTATTAGTGCCATACCCCCTCAAGCCGATAGGAACAGTGAGGACATACGCCGTTATCGTTGAGCGTATTGGTCACAAATTGCCCGATATTGCCGTGCCGATCGATGACTTTGTGATGGCACTTCGGGCAGTAGGTCGATTCGTAATCTTCATCATCAATATTGCCGACATAAAGGTAGTACAAGCCCTCTTCTTGACCGATTTTATAGGCACGTCGCAGTGTTTCGCCGGGTGTTCTGGGAATATCAAGCATCTTGTAGGTAGGGTGGAACGCCGAAAGATGCCATGCAATGGCAGGATCGA
Source organism: Sulfurimonas sp. (assembly GCA_003978475.1). Classification (GTDB taxonomy): domain Bacteria; phylum Campylobacterota; class Campylobacteria; order Campylobacterales; family Sulfurimonadaceae; genus QNZR01. Next base: position 346 of record QNZR01000058.1, on the reverse strand, counting down.
GGTCGGCAATAAAGCGGGCAATGCTGCGAATTTCTTCATCGGAATCATTTTTTCCTGAGATAAGCAGCGTGGTGATTTCAATCCAGATTCCTTTGTCGTGGGCATAGGTAACCGCCTCAAGAACCGGTTTGAGTCGCGCACCACAGGTCTCTTGGTAAAAAGCATCCGAAAATGATTTAATATCAATATTCATGCCGTCTAAATAGGGAGCAAGCAGATCCAGAGCTTTTCGGGTTTCGTAACCGCTGGTAACATAGATGTTCTTAAGACCATGCTCGTGTGCCAGTTTTGCCGTGTCATAGGTATATTCAAAAAAGACAATAGGTTCATTGTAGGTGTAAGCAAT
>QNZR01000118.1 GCA_003978475.1 Sulfurimonas sp. | reverse complement strand
TTTCAATGGAATAGCGAACGCCGGCCTGTGCCGCCAGATGACAAACTGCGTCAAATGTTTCAGTCTCGAAAAGCTTATTCATCCCCTCTCTATCAGCCAAGTCAAGTTTAATAAATCTATGTTTTGGGTAACGAGACGAAACTGTGAATTTATTGTCTTCAATATCTTCTTTTTCAATTCCAAGCTCTTTAAGACGACCGTATTTAAGATTCACATCATAATAGTCATTGATATTATCCAATCCAATAACTTCATCACCCCTCTCAAGCAGTTTTTGAGCCAGATGAAAGCCTATGAATCCGGCAGTACCGGTTACGAGTATTTTCACTTATTTCACTCCAATCTGAACATATTCAAACCCAAGTGCTTTCATCCGAGCTTTATCAAACTGATTGCGCCCGTCAAAGAGAATGGAGTTTTTAAGCCGCTTGGAAATCTCATCGAAGTCCGGACTTCTAAACTCCTGCCACTCGGTAACCAAAATTAATGCATCGGCATCATTCAAGGCATCGTATTTGCTATTGACATAATTGACATGTAGATTATCTTTGAGGTAAAAACTTTCTGCTTCATGACGTGCCTTAGGATCGTATGCAACCACGTTAGCACCGCGTGATGTCAACTCATTAATAATCGTAATAGAGGAGGCTTCACGCATATCGTCAGTTTCCGGCTTAAAGGCAAGTCCCCAAATAGCAAACGTTTGACCTGAAAGATCTTCTCCAAAACGCTTAATCACTTTATTGGGAATGACTTTTTTCTGATCATAGTTAACTGCCTCAACAGCATCCAGAATTCTGGGTGTATACTCAAGATCTTTGGCCGTTTTTGCTAAGGCCTGCACATCTTTGGGAAAACAAGACCCGCCATACCCACAGCCCGGGTAGATGAAACTATAGCCAATGCGACTATCTGAACCGATACCGTTACGAACATTGTTAATATCAGCGCCGACACGTTCACAAATATTCGATATTTCATTCATAAAAGAAATCTTTGTAGCCAACATCGCATTAGCGGCATATTTGGTCATCTCGGCACTTTTAATGTCCATGCCAATAAAGCGGTCATGGTTTTTCATGAAAGGAACATAGAGTTCGCGCATGACATTCATCGCTTTTTCAGAGTCAGCACCGACAACGACACGATCAGGCTTCATAAAGTCCTTAATGGCTGCCCCCTCTTTTAAAAACTCAGGATTTGAAACAACATCAAATTCAATATCAACACCTCGGGCATCAAGCTCTGCTTGAATGACTGCTTTGACTTTATCGGCCGTACCTACGGGAACCGTAGACTTGTCTACAACCACCATATAGTCATGCATATGCTGACCAATACTTTTTGCTACAGCTAAAACATACTGAAGATCAGCACTGCCGTCTTCACCCATTGGCGTACCTACCGCAATAAATACAATGGTAGCGTTTTTAATAGCTTCTTTTGTATCGGTTGTAAAATTTAAAGTACCGTTTTCATGGTTCTGCCGTACCATGGTCTCTAAACCAGGCTCATAAATAGGGACAATCCCCTCTTGTAGCCTGGCTATTTTATTATCATCAATATCTACACACGTCACGGTATTTCCCATTTGAGCAAAACATGCGCCACTGACCAATCCTACGTATCCAGTTCCCATTACTGATAGTTTCATCTATTTATTCATCACCCCGCAAAAGTCCAATATCTCTTTCCCAAAAATACGAATTCCCTGAAACTCTTTATGGGCGACAAGGTAAACAATAATATCTGCAGCAGCAATAGCATCGTCACTTTTGATGATTGCAAATTCATCATGACTCTCGATATTTGGCTCTACGGCAAGCACGGTAACGCCGTCTGCTTTTAATTGTCGGGCAATGTAGAGTGCCGGGGCTTCTCTTAGGTCATCAATATCGGGTTTAAAAGCCAACCCCATACAGGCAACTTTTGCTTTTGTGCCGTGCTCTTTTTCAAAGTGCAGTGCCGCATTTTTGATTTTCTCAATTGACCACTCTGTTTTATAGTTATTGACTTCACGGGCGGTGCGGATGATTTTTGCATCATCGCCGCCTTTATGCACAATAAACCAAGGATCGACGGCAATACAGTGTCCGCCGACACCGGCGCCGGGTTGTAGAATGTTGACACGGGGGTGACGGTTGGCAAGCGCGATGAGTTCCCACACGTTGATCTCAAATTTATCACAAAGAATGGAGAGTTCATTGGCAAAAGCAATATTGACATCGCGGTAGCTGTTTTCAGTCAGTTTTGCCATCTCTGCTGTTTTGGCATCGGTTTTAAGTACCGTACCGCTAACGAAGGTCTCATAAAACGCTACCGCAGCCTCGGTCGCTTCGGGAGTGATACCGCCGACAATGCGGTCATTTTCTACAAGTTCGCGCATAATATGACCCGGAAGCACGCGTTCAGGGCAGTGGGCTACATGTATTTTTGATACCTCAACACCGTTATCTTTGAGTACCTCATTGACGGTATCGGTAGTACCTACCGGAGAGGTGGATTCTAAAATGACAATATTGCCTTCTTTGACATAAGGGGCTATGGCTGCAGTAGCAGAAATGACATAATCAATGTTCGGAACAAAACCTTCATGAAACGGAGTAGGCACGGCAATAATAAAAACATCGGCCTCTTTGGGTTTGACATCGGCTTTGAGATGTCCTGAGTTCACCGCGGAACGCACAAAGGTATTGAGCTCCGGTTCTACAATATGGATATTGCCCCGGTTAATCGTATCGACGGTACTTTGTACCACATCGACACCGTGGACATCATACCCCCGGTTGGCCAGCAGTGCGGCTGTCGGCAGACCAATGTAGCCCAAACCGATGACGCAGATTGTCTGTTGTTGTTTCATTCACTCACTCTTTCTATGGGAAACCTCACATAATTACATGTAAATTTTTTGACGCATTTTAGCAAAATTTCACTTGTTGTTTGCTAAAGGTTTATGTTGATAGCTTTTCTTTTAAAATAATCTTGCCCGCTTCAACACCGGGTTGGTTGTAGGCATCAATACCCATCAGCTTGGCACATAGCGAGGTAAGCATTTCATAACTGTACATTAGTTTAGCAATATTGGCTTCATTGACTTTGGCAATGCTAAGGACATCATAAGGGATATCTCGGAGGGCATCAATGGCCTCAATAGTCG
>QNZR01000031.1 GCA_003978475.1 Sulfurimonas sp. | reverse complement strand
AATCTGACAAACGAGTTACAACCGACGTTCCGCATATCTGGAATTACGGATCAGGATTCTGTCTATCTGGTGGCTGGAACAGATACGGTAACTCGTGACATTGCCAGCGCGAGCACCATCAATTTAACGCCCGACTCCAATCTTCCTGAAACTCCGTCATTAAGTATAAAAGCTTTAGCTAGGGATTATGCCGGGAATCTGTCTGCCGCATCTACGATTCTCTCTGTAGAAACAGATCAAGGACGTTACATTAAAAAAGGTGATGTTATTGCAACCCTAGATCCGGTTGATCTTAAAGAGCGATTGGCTAGGGCAAAAGAATCTTCAAAACGTGCAGATATAGATTTCGCATCTGCAAAGAAGGAGTTGGCTATCGCAAAAGAACAAGCATCGCTTTCCTTACGTACGTATGAAAAAGATTTGGCAGTTTACAAAGCAAACGGTATTTCTAGACTTGCATATGAGAAGAGTAAGACTTCTATGCTGACAGCCAAAACACAGGCAAGTTTGGCACAAAGCAAGGTTGCTTCTATGAAAATACGTTTGCAGGAACTTGAATATGATATTACAGGTATTCAAAACCGTTTGGGGCAATTAACAATTGTCTCTCCTGTCGATGGCTATGTGATAGAAAAAAATATACAGCCCGGGCAAAGTGTACCACCATTTTTTACATTTGTGAAGATTGTTGATCCTCATACCCTTTGGATAAAGGCTTGGATAGATGAACGTATTAGTGATAAGGTGAAGGTAGGGCAAAAGGTAAAAATTACATTGCGTTCACGTGAGACCTTACCTTATGATGGAATAGTTCGTCGCATTGGGGCGGTGAGTGATTCTGTTACACAAGAAAGAGAAGTTAATATTGGCTTTATAAAGATTCCGGAACCCTTTTATATGAATGAACAAGCCGAAGTTTCAATTACGGTTGAAACATTTAAGAACCTCTATAAAATCCCTTTACGTTATTTGGTTATGCGTAACGGAAAGAAAGGAGTCTGGATTAGAAACAATGCTAAAGCACATTTTGTAGTTTTGTCTATTGTTGCTGAAGATAGTGAATTTGCTGGTGTCAACAGTGAAATAGATAATCAAACAGAAATTCTGATTCCAAATGAAAAGAAAAAACCTCTTTTTGAGGGAAGTAGTATCTCTATATGATTAATCTTGCAGCAAAGGATATTGCTCATTCTTTAAGTAAGTTCATTATTACCGCAGCGGGTGTGGGTATGTTACTTGGGATAGTACTCATCATGCTAGGGGTTTACCGTGGTATGCTTAATGATGCGACTGCACTGATTGATGACATTGGGGCAGATATTTGGGTTGTACAAGAAAATACGTTGGGTCCTTTTGCTGAACCATCACGTTTACATGAAGATTTTAAGACCACTTTGCGAAGTCTTGAGGGTATTGACTTAAGCAGTGCAATGACTTTTCAAAATCTACAGCTTCCACATCTTGATGGCACAACAACGAGGGTTCTTGCCGTTGGTTATGATCCTTTTGGAAAAATGATACCATTGAATCAGAAGCGGATAATAGAAGGGCGTGGACTTCGACATGATCACTACGAGATTGTTGTCTCAAAAAAAACAGAATTTGCATTAAATGATAAAATTTCTTTAGGCCGAGATTTTTATACAGTAGTAGGTATTACAGATAAAACTGTTTCATCTGGAGGAGATTTGTTGGTGTATCTTTCACTTAAAGATGCACAAAAACTTCAGTTCCTCTACTCGAATGCACGTATACGTTCCGATAGAGAACGTGGCATGAAGGGGATTGATTCGCACATGGTCAATACTATAGTTGCAAGGGTAAAAACTGGGCATACACCCCATGAAGTGGCATCCCAAATAGAACGATGGAAACATAAAGGTGTGTTTACCAATCAAGCACAAAAAGAGATACTTACAGGAAATCTGATTAAGATGGCAAGTAGGCAGATAGGTATGTTTACAGTAATTTTGCTTGTGGTATCTATTGTCATTATTGGCATGATTATTTACAATATGACTGTTGAAAAAATCAAAGAAATTGCGGTGATGAAGTTGATTGGTATTCCTAATGGATTGATTATTAAGATGATTATTCAAGAGACGGTGTTATTGGGTATCCTTGCATTTATTTCAGGTGTCTCTTTTGCCCATTTGATTTATACAAAATTTCCTAAAAATGTTCTTTTATTAACAGAAGATGCTGTAAGACTTTTTGTGGTGATTTTACTGGCCTCGCTACTTGCTTCATTGTTTGGTGCAAAAAAAGCGATTGATGCAGATCCAACGTCGGCAATAGGAGGTTAGAATGTTAAAAAAACAAAGTATAAGAGTAGAGAATCTTGTAAAGTATTTTGGAGAAGGAGAAACTAGGGTTGACGTGATTGATGGTGCATCGTTTACGGTAAATAAAGGTGAACTTATTGCTCTTATTGCACCTAGTGGAGCAGGAAAAACAACACTTTTGATGATGATAGGCTGCGTAACGGAACCCAATGAAGGTACGATATGGTTAGGTGAAGAGAAAGTCTATGAAAATGGCTGGCTTGTAAAAGATACGCGTAGTATTCGACGGCAGAAGATTGGGTTCATCTTTCAGGCCCCCTACCTAATCCCTTTTCTTAATGTGATAGAAAATATTACACTGCTTCCTCAGGCAAATGGCGTCTCTCAAAAGGATGCCAAAGCGAAGGCGATGGAGCTTTTGACCTATCTTGATATTGTAGACAAGGCGTATATGTCAGGAAATCAACTTTCTGGTGGACAGAACCAACGTGTCGCCATTGCTAGAGCGTTGGCAAATAATCCCCAAATTATATTGGCAGACGAACCTACGGCTGCTTTGGATACGGAACGATCGATCTCTGTAGTGAAGATGCTGAAAAAGATAGCGATAGAACAGGGTGTTGCTGTCATTATGGTTACACATGATGAAACGGTCTTGCCGTATTGTGATAAAATTATGGAAATTGTTGATAAACAAGTGGTGATGAAAGATTCTCTTGATGATGTTAAAATTATTTAGATCTAAAGTGGAGCGGTAACCTAAATTCATACTAAGAATTTAACAATAGGCATAATGATATATATGCTATACTGCAACGAAGAATCTTAAAGAGAAAATAACCTCTAAAGTTTACTAGACCCTTTGGAGATGTCAATGA
>QNZR01000119.1 GCA_003978475.1 Sulfurimonas sp. | reverse complement strand
TGTAGTTTTAAAACTTCAATTCTTTCATCTAAGGTTTTGTCTGTTTTCCCAAACACATATACACCAATGAAAAACATCACTCGAGTAACTATGGTTTCATCCTCTTTTTCTTCTTCTAAAACATTAATTTTTTTGATGATTTCAGAGCAACTACCTGACTCATTGTATTGAGGAGCATCGCCAAATAATTGTATAATTAAAAAGAAGCTTAATAGCAGAATTTTCATTGTTACCTTCCCTTAAACCGTGAAATTGTAAAAATCATAATCATAAGAATTAAAAACAGAATTACCAGGATTTGAGTTCTTAAAATGTGCATACTTTACATAGAGGTCTATGTACTTATTGACACTGACATATCAATTACAACCTACATCATAATACTTAGTACTTGAAACACTATCATATTCCTTCTACGAATACATTTACACGCTCCATCACTCAGGAGATGACTCCATTATTCAACTTTTAAAAGTGAGTTTTTAATGTATTGGGGTGGTTCCCTTATTATTTAATCAAACATTAAGAAAGAGAGAGATAGTATTTTTTGTTGTAAGTTAATTTTTGCAAAATATTTCATATTATATGGTAGTGCCTATCATAACAGTTAAAAGGTGTTACAATGAATTTGGTAGATTATTTTACAAAAAATAGCTGTAAATCATTAAAAATTGCATTCTTAAGAGCTTCAGGTTTTTATGTGATATTTTTAATGCTGTTTATTTGTCTATTCTTTTTAATGGCTAAATTCATTGCCCATGTTGCTTTAAGTATAAAAAAACTTAGCAATATATTAAAAAAGGTCAGTAATTAAATGTTACAAAAGTGATCTAACAGTGGCAGTTACGTTGAGTAACAACTCGTTTAAAATAAAAGGATATAGCGTTATGTATAAAATTATTGTACTGCTTATTTGCTGCAGTTTTCTACAAGCATCGGAGCTTACAAAACCACAGCTTGAAAAACTAAACAGTTCTGTTGTAACTGAACATAACAATACATTAATCATAGAAGAATATAGTAAAGTTCTTTTTACAAAACCCGTTCTATTTTCGCAACGAGATGTCAGTGAAGTTATTATAAGAACGTTAGCAAGTATGAAGAAAAATACTATTCATAAAGAGCAGTTTATTGCGATGAGTTCAGCAATATCCAATCAACTTATACAGTCAGTCTTTTTTACTCCTCAATATTTTCAGAGCATCAAAGGGGGTGAACAATTAGCGGTAAAACCCTTACAAGTACCTGACTTACAGATTGAACTCCTCTTTAAAAAAGATGGAATAGATACAAAACTCTACAGTAAAAGCAATAAAATTGAACGCTTTGTGTCATATGCTGAAATATTTAAGTCGAGAATGAGATAGAGAGATGAGAAAACACCGTTGTATTGTTTTTTCGTCAAACTAATTTACATGTAAATCGTGTACCATCAATTCTGGCACCATCTCAAAAGCATCAGACGCGTTAAACGGTCTTTTTACCTATAATAGTGTAGAATGGGGAGATAAACTCAAATTAAGATTAGAGAAACATTATGTATCATACGGTAGATGCGCAGTATCTTCAAACCATTCCACTCTTTTATGACTTAAGCCAACATGAACTCGAGCAGCTCTGCGCTATTGTTAAAATCAAATCTTTTGCCAAAGGTGAAATTTTACATTATGAAAAAGACAAACAGTCTGAAATTTACTATCTTAAAAGTGGGCTACTGAAGGTCTATAAAATTGATCGTTTCGACAATGAAATATTTATGTACAACCTCTTCAATAACACACTGATTTCCGAGATTACCGACTTTGAAGAGGTGGGCTGTTTTGCCAATGCCGAGTTTGTTGTCCCCAGTGACGTTCTAATTATTGATTTTGAACGCTTTAAAGCCATCTATGTCCAGAGCCCCACACTAATGATGCACCTGCTCAAGGAGTTTACCAAAAAGAGTCGCATGATGCAGTGTATTATTAACCGGGAGATCGTCTTTGACGGCACGGCAAAAGTTGCTTTTATGCTCATTAATGATCTTGAAAGCTTTAACCGTCTGAAAAAAAATGAAATTGCCTACATGCTGAATATTCAGCCTGAAACCCTCTCGCGTATTTTAAAGAAACTCACGCGCAATGAGATGATTGTAAGCCGTGAAGGCACCATTCATATTAATGACCAAGAGGCTCTTCGAGCCATTTTTGAGTAAGGGAGCATACCATGACCAAAATTACCTCACAGATCAAGCTTATTGGAGGCGTACTCTCCTTAATCATTGCCTTTATTGTATTGATTACTATCTATATTAACCACACCTCAACGCAGGACTCTCTTGTCATTAATGTTGCAGGAAAACAGCGTATGTTAACCCAAAAAATGACGAAAGAGGTCTTTTGGCTCCAGCATCACAGTAGCGATGAGTACACAACCTTAAATCGATCTATTGAAGAGTTTGACCACTCGCTCGATGACCTTATCAACGGCAACGGCAATCGCGGCATTTACGCACCGCCAAAACCCAGCATTGCAGAACAGCTACATCATATTCATACCCTTTGGAAAGACTTCACCCACTATCTTAATACGTTCAAAGCACTGCTGCAAAAGACCAGAACACTTAAAGAAAAGGTGCCTGAAGCCAGCGAACATATTTTAAATATTTCTGACAATGTCGTGAAAGTCATGGTAAAAGAGAAGCTTGAAGGCAGTTATATTGACGATGCCGGTCGTCAGCGTATGTTAACCCAAAAAATCGCATTTCATCTCTCACAATATCTCATTAACGGACAATCTGAGCATATTACCAGCTTTTTTCACGCCTTTGCTCTGTATAAATCAACTCTGGAGCGTTTTTTACATACACAAGCCCTTATGGACCTGCCCAGACTCAATCGTGTCTTAACCGACAATCAAACAGCCTGGTATGCCTACTCTGCCTATATCATTGATTTAATGGACAAACAGCGCAGTCTGAACCAGACGCTCCTAAAAATCAAAGATATCAATGTCGTACTTCTCAATGCCATGGACAATACGGTTAATGCCTATACCGCCTACTCCAGCCAACGGCATAAAGAGCTTCAGCTCTTCCAATATATTGCCAGTGTCATTGCCCTGCTCTTCATGCTCTATTCTGCTTATTTAATTCGAAAAATCGAAGAGAATTTTAGTGACTTTTTAAAGCACTCCAAAGCAATGGCAACCTCTTTT
>QNZR01000017.1 GCA_003978475.1 Sulfurimonas sp. | reverse complement strand
GCTTTGGTCGCATTTACCCATTGGTGTGTATCTTCTGTCTGGGTCCAGATGGTAACATTGTTTTTAAAATCTTGATGTTCCAGCCATGTTAGGGCGCAGCCCATATCATCAAAAAACCAGGTTTTCCCTTTTTGGTTTACAATCTCTACGGCGTAGGGGAGCTGTTGAATCTCCATTTTACATGTAGAACATTGGTACTCATGAGGTTGTATGGCAATAGCTTGCGCAGCGGTATTGCCCTGAGCAATAACTTTAGCATGTTTATTGTCTGAAACAAAAAGTACAACAGTAACAATAGCGGCAATGAAGACAATAACAGTAAAAAGCGGTATTAAGATTTTTTTCATTAAAAAGCTCCCTGTTCAAATCAATATAAAATGTATGGCAAATTTACGAGAGATTATACACTCTCTTTGGTTTTAAGAAGTTTTGAAAAGAGTTCTAATTAAAACGTGACATTTCTTTTTTTTTATAACTTATTGAACGTGGTATCATAATATTCAAGAGTTACAAGAGTGTTAAAGTTTCTCTCTCTTCTACCGATTTTATAATGTGCTTACGGTAGTGTAGTAAGATACCATCATTAAAATAAATAAATAAAAATAATATTATATGGTTTTACAGTCATTTATGTATTAAATATTGTTTTTTAATATAAAACTAATCGTAAAAAATGTAAAATAGTCGAAATACTTCAACTATTTTTATGATATATATTACAGATGGCAACAGAAGGGGATTGGTGTGAACAGGGAAGCGATAGCATGGATGTCATTGGTAGTCGCGGTCAGTACATTGGGTGCATCGAGTGAGCATATTGCAACACCGTTGTGGAGCTCCACTCCGGTTGGCAAAAGTCAATCGTTTCAGCCCGTCGGTATTGGCATAGGAACAACCCGTAGCCATGGGCAAGCAGGCTACTCTGTTGAATGCCTGGGCTGCCATGATGGAGTCAATGCAAAAAATGCTTTTATTACACGGCGTATGTCTTCAAGTCAGGAGAGTTTAGAACTTCGTGCTTTAGCAGGCAATCCCAAGCAGCATCACCCGGTTAATATTCTTTATGTTGAAGGGAAAGCCGGTTTAAAATCGGTCAATACAACACTCAAAGGCATCTGGAAGGGTGGTGCACGAACTATTGCAGATATTTTGGTCGATGGTCGTGTGGAATGCAGTACGTGTCATCTGAGTCCGCATGTAATAGATCCCGATACCATGACCCTGCGAAACTCTAATGCACGAAGTGTTCTGTGTACATCGTGCCATAATCAATAACACGATGTACAACGTTAACAGTAAAGCGCTGTAAGACTGTCGCCTACATCATTCCCGGCATACCGCCCATGCCGCCCATACCACCCATATCAGGTGCTGCAGGCATGGCAGGTTTTTCTTCCGGAATTTCGACAATAGCCGCTTCGGTAGTCAGTAGCAAGCTTGATACTGATGTTGCATTGGTGAGTGCTACCCGCGATACTTTAAAGGGGTCAATAATACCGGCTTCAAACATATCGACATATTCGCCTGTCGCAGCATCAAAACCTATGGTGTTGCTTTCGGCATTGACAATGGCGTTGACAACAACACCGGTATCGAATCCGGCATTTTTGGCAATCTGTTTGATTGGTGCTTTGATAGCACGCATAATAATTTCGTAACCGATTTTTTGATCACCTTCAAGTTCTAAATCGACCTGAGCAGCAGCATGAATAAGTGCTGCACCCCCACCAATTAAGATACCCTCTTCAACTGCCGCCTTAGTAGCTGAGAGCGCATCATCAACACGATCTTTCTTCTCTTTCATCTCCATTTCGGTCGCCGCACCGACTTTAATAACGGCAACACCGCCGCTAAGCTTGGCAAGACGCTCCTGGAGTTTTTCTTTATCGTACTCCGAGGATGTGGCATCAAGTTGTGTTTTAATTTCATTGATGCGCGCCTGAACAGAGGCTTTCTCGCCGGCACCGTCAACAATAGTGGTGTTGTCTTTGTCAATAACGACGCGCGCAGCGCTTCCTAAATCGTCAAGCGTGGTGGACTCAAGTGTACGGCCTACCTCTTCTGAGATGACCGCTCCACCGGTGAGTGTAGCAATATCCTGTAGCATGGCCTTGCGTCGATCGCCAAATCCCGGAGCTTTAACCGCCGAGATATTTAAAATACCGCGCAGTTTGTTGACGACGAGTGTTGCCAGAGCTTCTCCCTCAACATCTTCAGCTACTATGAGTAACGGACGTGAAGTTTTTTGCACTTGCTCAAGCACCGGAAGAAGGTCTTTGAGATTAGAGATTTTTTGATCGAAAAGTAAAATAAACGGATTCTCAATCTCTGCAATCATCTTTTCGCTGTTGGTAATAAAATAGGGACTTAAATAACCGCGGTCAAATTGCATACCTTCGACAACGTCAAGCTCATCATTAATTCCCTTCGCTTCTTCGACGGTAATAACACCGTCTTGCCCGACTTTTTCCATTGCCTCGGCAATCATAGCACCAATAGCTACATCGGAGTTTGCCGAGATGGTAGCGACTTGTGCGATCTCTTTTTGATCTTTAATGATCTTGGAGGATGCTTTGAGTTTTTCCAAAATGGCTTCAGTCGCCTTGTCCATACCGCGCTTAACCTCTACCGGATTGGCACCGGCGGTGATATTGCGTAGTCCTTCTTGAAAAATAGCATTAGCAAGAATAGTTGCCGTTGTGGTACCGTCACCTGCTTCATCGGCAGTATTGGAAGCCACTTCTTTAACCAGCTGGGCACCCATGTTTTCCAACGGGTCTTTAAGCTCAATCTCACGGGCAACAGAGACACCGTCTTTGGTAATGCTTGGAGAACCGTAGCTCTTTTGAATTAATACATTGCGACCTCGTGGTCCCATGGTTACTTTTACCGCATCGGTAAGTTTTTGAACGCCTCGTGCCAACTCGTTACGCGCATTATCTGAAAAATGAATATCTTTAGCCATAATAACTCCTTATAATTGTTGATTAAATATTACTTGATGATACCAAAAAGATCATCGACGTCTATAATTAGGTATTTCTCTCCGTCAACTTCAAACTCGTTGCCGGCATACTTACCAAAAACCACAATGTCATTTACCGTAACATTGTCAACCTCGCTGCTAATCGCCACAACCTTACCCTGTGAAGGTTTTTCTTTAGCATTATCAGGAATAATAATACCTGATGCTGTTGT
>QNZR01000180.1 GCA_003978475.1 Sulfurimonas sp. | reverse complement strand
TCTTACGGTGCTATGGGTGCCGTGGTAGATATTACGCCGAAATACCCGATGGGTTCAGGTAACGGACGCATACATATTGGCATGTATGATGCTGATTTTGCATATGACGCCGCATTGGGAGCACATACTGGTTTGTTTATCTCTGCCAGACGTTCATATTTTGATCTGATCGCCGACAAAGTACTGGAAGAACTTGACAAAGACAAAGATGATCCGCGTAAAAAGACGACTTTTACGCTCTTTCCCCAATTTTATGATGCCCAGATGATTCTGACCCATCAGACAGGAGCGAGCATTTTTTCGCTAGAGATGCTTGCCGCTCATGACAAGCTGAAGATCAATGACACCTTTGACATTGAAAAAGACCCTGTGGCAATTGGTAAAATCAATGCAGACTATCAGTTCAATACTATTGGCGCAAGATGGATATATGCCGGTGATGAGACGGTGAGCAATACGCTGCTTTACAGACTCTACACCAAGAGTAACTCGCTATTTTTTGATTCGGACTATTTTGTCGATACGAAACATGAAGAGTACGGACTTTACCATGAAACGGTTTGGAGTTTGGACACGCACACGATAAGTGTCGGAACGGAACTGGCAACAATTCGTAATCCGACAAACATTCATTCCAATGCTCCTTCTGTAACAGATTATGACGGGCCGGTTACCGGACAGGACGTGATTGATATTGATACCACATTCAAAACACAAAAATACATTGTATTTGCTCAAGATATTTGGAACATTATGCCGGATTATTACGTGCGCTATGGTCTGCGTGCATGGAAAACCGATTTTCAAAATTTTGGTTCGGGTGTGGATCCCCGAATGGCTTTGGTGTATGATTTTTCTGATGATTTCAGTCTCTCTATGGCAGTAGGAAAGTATTCACAACGACCTTACGGTTTTATGATCATAGAAGGTTTTGGCAATCCAAAAATCAAGACTCAGGAATCATCCATGCATTATGCTCTGAGTCTTCAAAAGAGTTTTACAGATTATAGTTCTGTGACGATAGAGCCCTACATTAAAAAATTTACCGACCTTGCCATTGCCGATGATGCCAGCAACTATAAAGCCGTGGGTAAAGGGAAAGCTTACGGTGTTGATATTACCTATAAAAAACAGATTGAAAATTTCAATATTATGGTGGCATACACCTATGTTCATGCCACCAGGCAACTCAATACCGACAACACAAAACAGTACCGTTTTGAAGGAGATATTCCCCATACGTTACAAATTAGTACCAATTATCATTTCGGAACAAACTGGCGAGCTTCTGCTTATATCAAATACGCTTCAGGATCGCCGTACACGCCTATTGTGGGAACCACGTCCTATACCTATAAAGGAAAGAGCTATTTGAGACCCGTTTATGGCACGCCTTACAGTAGTAGACTTGATGCAACGTATGATCTGGATCTACAGATTGGAAAAACGTATCTGTATGCCCATAAGAAACGTCTGGAACTGTCTTTGGAATTGATGAATGTCAATGCGCTGTTTAAAAAAAATGTTGAGGGCATTAAATATAACGACCGGTACGAAAAAGACGGTGTGTATGCGCAGATGGGATTTCTGCCGGCCTTTCATGCAACTTACAGATTTTAGAGGGATTGTGTGTGAGCGCATCACGATCTCAATCATTTAGCCTTGGAGAGTGAGAAAAAATAACCCCTATGCGGAGGGGTACAGGAGCAATTTATAGCCGATTCCCGAGATATTTTCTATGTAATTGTCTCCAAGTTTTTTTCGCAATCCGCGCACAAGCGAGCGTAGGGCATCCATGCTCATGCCCTCATATGCCCAGATGAGGCTTTCTATCTCTTCGTAGGTAGCGACACGCTGTCTGTTGGTAACCAGAAAATCAAAAAAAAGCCGCTCGTTATGAGTGAGCTTGAGCATCTCATCTCCTTTGAAGAGTGTGTTGTTGAGGGTATCGTAACGCATGCTATGGTCTAAATTAATGACGCTGCACCGTTGTTTGTCTTTGAGTACATGACAAGCAAGGGCAAGTGCCTCGTGAAGCTTGTTTGGGGTTAAGGGTTTGATGAGGTACTTAATGAGTTGAAGCTCTACGGCTTTGAGTAGATATTCGGTATCGGTATGTGCGGTGGTAATGATGATAGGTGTGTTTTTGTCTTCCTGGCGTATCATCTTAGCCAGTGTCAGACCGTCACGTTTGGGCATTTTAATATCGGAGATAATAAGATCGGGGCGGTTTGCTTCATAGATGCTGTAGCCTTCATGACCGTCTTTGGCTTCGAGTACGTGATGGCAGTAGCGTGAGAGGTACTCTACGGCATTACGACGAATGAGTGGCTCATCTTCGATGTAAAGTATGGTATAGTTTTTGAGCTGCTTTAACGTATCGGGTATCATGCTGTATATTATAGCAGGAGCGCATTAAAATGACTCCTGTGTTTTATTACTTTGCTTGTAACATTTTAGTAAAAATGCTTTGTACCAATAATTGTAGCCAGATCACCCTTGTCATCCGTATCTATTCCATTAGCAAAGTAAACATCATTTTTACACTCATTAATTTCTGCAAACAAAAAGCTTGATAGCAGTAGGAGCAAAAGTATCTTTTTCATGGTAATTTCTTTAAAATACCATCGTTATCAAATTCACAATTATCTTTTGATGATGATGGCGAACTTAAAACTTTACCGTGAAATTCTGCATTATATTTCTGATAAGCTATATGTCTTGCAATACTATTAAACTGAATTTTTTTTAGTTCTTTTATCGCGATTCTATCTTTATTTTTATCAAGTAGAAAACTTTCATTATTGTCTAGGGCATCATATCTCCAATAAAATATGCATGATAAAGTTGCATCAGAATATTTCACAGTTTCATGAGCCTTACTAGGATCCACAATCACAATCTGATACGCTCTAGCACTCTGCATAAAGAGACCCCGTTCAATCGGATGATTGTAAGTCTCATAAATCCACCGCTCCACATCATCTCGAACACCATTGTTATTGACATCAATACCCAGCAGTGTAGCGTTATTGATTTTTGGATCGGGTTCAGGCGGCAGTCGGTAGCCGTTGACTTCCCAAAAGACATTTACATGTAAAATATTCGAGTGTTGATTTCCGAGTGTTGCTTGAAGGGTAACATTGCCGTCTTGCAGTGTTTTTAGGTGGTGGTTTTTAATGTTTAAAGAGTTTGTTGGCGTCA
>QNZR01000040.1 GCA_003978475.1 Sulfurimonas sp. | reverse complement strand
GTGCAGGGAATCAAAAGAATTATCCGGCGCACCGAGGCAAGGGCTGCCGCTCGGCTTTGTGGAATTCCCGACGAGCGAATGCATTTTCAGGATCTGCCCTTTTATGAAACGGGAAGGGTGAGAAAAAAACCGCTTGCAGAAGAAGACATCCAAATCACACTCGATCTCCTCCGCTTGATCGAGCCCCATCAGATTTATGCCGCTGGTGACCTGGCCGATCCACATGGTACCCATAGGGTATGTCTGGAGGCACTGTTCGCCTCCTTGGAGTCCCTTAAATCGGAAGAATACATGAAGGACTGCCCTTATCCTGTTATTCCTCAATACCTTGAAAAGGAACCAGCAGAAAATTTTGGCATAGATGGAGCTGATGCGCCGTATGGGCTGAAAGACCAGTCCTACTGCCGTTAAAAAGGCGGTAAATTCACCCACGCTCATATGACCGGCATAGACCTCTTTGCCTCCCATGTAGATGACTGCCGCAAGCCCTGTAGCAGCAATAATCTCCAAAATGGGAGAGACCAGTTCAGCGGTATAAACCGACTTCATATTAATGGTAAAAAAGCGCCAGTTCTCATCACTGAAACGTTTCAGTTCATAGGCTTCTGTGGCATTGGCCTTAATAATTTCGGAATTGTTAAAGACTTCGCTTAAACGGATGACGACATCGGCATTTTTTTCCTGAGAACGGTGCGAGAGCTTTTTGAGTCGTTTGGCAATGGTAATGAGCGGATAGATCACCAGTGGAAGTACAATCAGTGAGTAGAATGCGAGCATCGGATTCAGATAGATAATGTATCCTACCAGAGCGATGACCGTCAGGCTTTCACGAAAGAGTTCGGGCAGCATATTGGAGACAAAATATTGGATGCGGTTAACGTCATTGGTAATGCGCGAGATGAGATCGCCGCTGCGGTTTTTATAGAGAAATTCCATATCCAAATAGAGCATTTTTTCTAACAGATGCTCTCGTAAGCGCGAAATAACATGTAAACCGATATAGCTCATAAAAACACTCTGAATGTAGCGTCCGAGTGACTTGACGACATAGATACCAATGAGTCCAAGCGGAATATACAGCAGCATGGATTCATCGCGTTCAATGAACATTTGATCCATTAACGGCTGCATAATGTGTGCGGTGGCGGCGGTGGCACTGACCGTTAGAATAATCCCGATAAAAACTAAAAAATAGTAGAATTTGTAGTTTTTAAGATACGGCCAGTAGCGGCGCAGTGTGGCTCTCAATCGTTTCGCTCCCAGAAGGTGCCTTCTGGAGTGTCCATGAGGCTGATACCCAGTGCGAGTATGGTGTCGCGCAGCGCATCGGATGTGGCAAAATCTTTTGCTCTTTTGGCATCATTTCGCTGGGCAATAAGGGCTTCAACGGTCTGTCGGGTTGCCGTATCGATGCCGTGTTGAAAATAGTTAAACGGATTATTTGTGCCAAAACCCAGAAGCGTCGCAATCGTCTCAATGTTGGCCAAGGCTTCTTTTTTTGCTACTTTGTCTTTGGCATTGATATCGAGCTTTTCATTGCTCAGTACAATCATTTCATCAATGAGTGCCAGGGCTTTCGAGACATTTAAGTCATCATTGAGCGCATCAAGCAGTTGGGTTTGAAACGGAGTGACCATGGCAATGGCTTTGAGTCCAAAGAGGCGTTTTTTCAGTCGGTAGAGCTTGTCCAGCCGCTTTTTGGATGCCAAAAGATCGGTTTCGTTAAAGTTAAAATTGGCGCGGTAGTGTGTTGAGAGCAGGTAAAAACGCAACACTTCACCCTGATAGACTTTTAGTGCGTCTTTAATAAAAAAACTGTTGCCCAGACTCTTGCTCATCTTTTCACCCTCAATGGTGACGAATCCGTTATGCATCCAGTACGCGGCAAGCTCATGGTTAGTGGCACAGCGCGTTTGTGCCGCTTCATTTTCATGATGCGGAAACAGCAGATCGGCACCGCCGCCGTGAATATCAATGGCGTAGGCTCCGTCACGTGCGAGATGTTTCTCAATCATGGCAGAGCATTCCAGATGCCATCCGGGACGTCCCCGTCCAAACGGCGCTTCGAAGGCAATGCTTTCATCATGAACGGCTTTCCAGAGTGCAAAGTCACTTTGGTGGCGTTTGAGATGGGAACTCTCAACACGTTGTCGGCGTGCATCGGCATCTTGCAGTTGCCCGGAGAGTGTCAAATAGCGATGATCGGAGCTTGTATCAAAATAGATATCACCGTTTTCAATAGCATAGGCATGGTTGTTTGCAAGCAGCTGCTCAATCATGATGATCATGGCTTCGATTGATTCGGTGGCACGGGGTTCCAGGTTGGGACGGGCAATACCCAGTGCCGCCATATCGTGATGGTATGCCTCAATATAGGTTGTGGTAATCTCACCGATGCTGACGTGCCGTTCTTTGGCTTTGTGAATGATTTTGTCGTCTATATCGGTGATATTGCGCGCGTAGGTGACGTGGTAACCGTTGGCACGCAGTACCCGTGAGAGCAGGTCAAATACCAAAGCACTTTTGGCATGACCCAAATGAGCATCGTCGTAGACGGTTGGACCACAGACATAGAGTGTGACGTCATTACCGTGCTGAGGAACGAAACGACGTTTTTCTTTGGCAACCGAATCATAAATAACCATGTAAGAATTCCTTGAACGTGAGTAGTATTAGTGTAAAAACTACCATACTTCCGGCGTACAATAGTAGGTATTTTTTTGAGATTATATCGAAAAAGCGGCATCTTCCAAAAGCACGAACCGTCAGTATAAAACCTATAAATCCGCTAAGAGAGCTGGCCAGTGCCAGTCCGCTGGCTTGTAGCGGGGTAATGAGTGCCAAAGAAAAGATGATGTTGCTGCCGAGGGTATAGGTGGCGATTGTAGCCGCCTCGCCCTGACGCTGCTGAGCGTAAAGCCACAGAGCAAAGAGTTTACTTAAACCAAAGGGCAGCAAACCGAGCATGTACATTTGTAGTACTGCCGTGGTGTTGCGGGTATCATCGGCATGAAAGGCACCCCTCTCAAAAAGCAGCCAGGTTATCTCATGGGAGAGTAGGTAGCCGCCAAGCGTACTAAAACTTAAAATAAAGAGTAAAAACCAGAAGGCTTTGCGCATAAATACCATGGCTTTGGCTTCGTCATGATGTTTGAGATAACGAGCCACCCTGGGAAAGAGGGCAATGGAGGTCGCAATGGCAAAGAGTGCCAGGGGAAG
>QNZR01000063.1 GCA_003978475.1 Sulfurimonas sp. | reverse complement strand
CGGGAATTATGGCGCGTAAATCGGTTCATGAGCCCCTGGCAACAGGAATTAAAGCCATCGATGCTTTGGTACCCATCGGTCGTGGTCAGCGTGAGTTGATTATTGGTGACCGCCAAACCGGCAAAACCACCGTTGCTCTTGATACGATTATTAATCAAAAAGGCAACGGAGTTGTCTGTATTTATGTGGCAATCGGTCAAAAAGAGTCAACGATTGCTCAAATTATACGTCGTTTGGAGGAGCATGGTGCGTTAGAATATACGATTATTGTCTCGGCAACGGCATCTGAAGCAGCAGCACTTCAATTTTTAGCACCCTATACCGGTGTCGCGATGGGTGAGTACTTCCGAGACAATGCGCGTCATGGTCTCATCGTTTATGATGACCTCTCCAAACATGCTGTAGCCTATCGTGAAATGTCACTGATTCTTCGTCGTCCTCCGGGTCGTGAGGCGTATCCGGGTGATGTTTTCTATCTGCATTCACGTCTATTGGAACGTGCAGCAAAACTCAATGATGAGTTGGGTGCGGGCTCATTAACGGCACTTCCGATTATTGAGACTCAAGCGGGTGATGTTGCGGCCTATATTCCTACCAATGTGATCTCCATTACCGATGGTCAAATTTTCCTGGAAACCGATCTGTTCAACTCCGGTATTCGTCCGGCAATTAATGTCGGACTTTCGGTTTCTCGTGTCGGAGGAGCCGCACAGATTAAAGCGACCAAGCAGGTTGCGGGAACTTTGAGACTCGATCTTGCCCAGTATCGTGAACTTCAGGCGTTTGCCCAGTTTGCATCGGATCTTGATGAAGTCAGTCGTAATCAGCTTGAGCGTGGTCAACGGATGGTAGAAGTGTTGAAGCAACCACCATTCTCACCACTTCCGGCTGAGAAGCAGGCTCTTATTATTTTTGCCGGTAACAGCGGCTATCTGGATGATATGCCTTTTACGGCCGTCACCAAATTTGAAGCAGAGTTGTATCCGTTTGTTGAAGCGCGTTATCCACAGATTTTCGAAAATATTCGAAGTGCTTTAAAAATTGATGATGATACCGAGGCATTAATGAAAAAAGCACTTGAAGAGTTTAAAGCTTCTTTTAGCGTATAAGGACCATTATGGCCAATTTGAAAGATATTAAAAGACAGATAAAGAGTGTTAGTAATACTCAAAAAACAACACGTGCCATGAAGCTGGTTTCAACTGCCAAGCTTCGCCGTGCTGAAGAGTTGGCGAAACGCTCTCGTGCCTATGCAGAAAAAATCAATGAGATGATCACGGAGATTTCAGCACGTATTCAATGTCTCAAAGTCGGCGGTATTGAAAATCGCTGTTTTCAGAAGATTGAAAACCCTAAAATGGTGGATATTGTTTTTGTCACAGCCGACAAGGGGCTGTGTGGCGGTTTTAATATTCAAACCCTAAAAGCGGTTAAGAATTTGATGCGTGAATGTAAAGAAAAGAAGATCAAAGTACGTTTACGGGGCATCGGTAAAAAGGGTATTGAGTTTTTTGCCTATAATGATATTGAGCTGCTCTCTGCCGTACGAGATTTGAGTTCTACACCCAATGTACAACGTTCAAACGATTTTATTGAAGACTCTTTGGAAGATTATAAAACGGGTGTCATAGATGGTTTGTATATTATCTATAACGGGTACAAAAATATTATTACGCAAGAATTACATGTAGAACAGGTATTGCCGATTAACGTGGATGATTTTGATTGTGATGAGACGGTCCATTCACTTTTGGAAATAGAAGCAGAAGATGATGAAAAAATGCTTGATGCTTTAATGACGAAGTATGTTCATAACAATATGTACTACGCATTAATTAATTCCCTTGCAGCAGAACACAGTGCCCGAATGCAGGCTATGGATACGGCAACGAATAATGCCAAAGAGATTGTTCAATCACTAAATGTTGAATATAACAAAGCGCGTCAAGCAGCTATTACAACCGAATTGATAGAAATTATCAGTGGTGTTGAGTCGATGAAATAATGAGAGGAGATAATATGATTGGTAAAATTGCTCAGGTAATTGGACCTGTTGTGGATGTTGATTTTGATGGATACCTTCCATTAATTAACGAAGCAATTGAAGTTAACGGTAGTATAGAGGGCAGCGAGTATCGTTTGATACTGGAAGTTGCCGCACATTTGGGTGACGGTCGTGTTCGTACGATTGCAATGGATATGAGTGAAGGTTTGGTTCGCGGTATGGAAGCCAAAGCAACGGGAAATCCTATTAATGTTCCTGTTGGAGATAAGGTTTTAGGACGTATTTTCAATGTTATCGGAGAGACCATTGACGGAGGAGAGCAGGTCACGGACGCTCCGACATGGTCCATTCACAGAGATCCGCCGCCACTGGTCGATCAGAGTACGACTACAGAAATGTTTGAAACCGGTATTAAAGTGGTAGATCTTCTTGCGCCGTATGCCAAAGGGGGTAAAGTAGGACTCTTCGGTGGTGCGGGTGTCGGTAAGACGGTTATTATTATGGAGTTAATTCATAATGTGGCACACGGACATGACGGACTCTCCGTATTTGCCGGTGTCGGTGAGCGTACACGTGAAGGAAATGACCTCTATTATGAGATGAAAGATTCTAACGTATTGGACAAAGTTGCCCTCTGTTACGGACAGATGAGTGAGCCTCCGGGAGCACGTAACCGTATTGCCTTGACCGGTTTGACCATGGCGGAATATTTCCGTGACGAGCAGGGACTGGATGTCTTGATGTTTATTGACAATATCTTCCGTTTTGCCCAGTCCGGATCCGAGATGTCGGCACTTCTGGGACGTATTCCTTCTGCTGTCGGGTATCAGCCGACACTTGCTCGAGAGATGGGTGCTTTGCAAGATCGTATTACCTCAACGAAAAAAGGTTCTATTACTTCCGTTCAGGCAGTTTATGTTCCTGCCGATGACTTGACCGATCCGGCTCCGGCATCAGTATTTGCCCACTTGGACGCGACAACGGTTCTTAACCGTAAAATTGCGGAAAAAGGTATCTATCCTGCAGTTGATCCACTGGATTCAACTTCACGTCTACTTGATCCACAAATTATTGGTGAAGAGCATTATGCGGTTGCTCGTGGTGTTCAACAAACACTTCAAAAATATAAAGATCTTCAAGATATCATTGCTATCTTAGGTATGGATGAGCTTTCTGAAGATGACAAAAATGTTGTTGAACGTGCTCGTAAAATTGAGAAATTCCTTTCTCAACCATTCTTTGTTGCAGAAGTATT
>QNZR01000117.1 GCA_003978475.1 Sulfurimonas sp. | reverse complement strand
AACGAAATGGGATGTTATTAAAGATATTGTCATTCCCTATGCCAAAGCCGGCATTATCGGCTCGCTAATT
This sequence comes from Sulfurimonas sp., assembly GCA_003978475.1. Taxonomy (GTDB): domain Bacteria; phylum Campylobacterota; class Campylobacteria; order Campylobacterales; family Sulfurimonadaceae; genus QNZR01. The sequence continues at coordinate 3,212 of QNZR01000117.1, read as the reverse complement.
TTAGCCTTGGGTCGTGCCATTGGCGAGACGATGGCAGTAACCTTTGTGATGGGAAATGTTCACAAAATCTCAACCGATCTGACGGCTCCGGCCACCTCTATTCCCGTTACGCTTGCCAACGAATTCACCGAAGCCGATACCGATCTGTATTTTTCAAGCCTCTTTGAACTCTCACTAATTTTACTGCTCATCAGTTTTACAATTATATCCATTGCAAAATTTTACTTTTTACGTCGGAAAAGGAGTCTCTGACCATGACCCATACACAAAAACGCATTATGACAAACAACATTGTCATGGTACTCTCTACGCTCTCGGCACTGCTTGGATTGGGGTTTTTATTTTGGATTTTAGGCGTTTTAGTTTTTAACGGCATAGAAGCACTTAATATGAATATATTCATCTATGAGGGTGCTCCTGCGGGCTATGAGGAGAGCGGACTCAAACAGGCGCTTGTTGGACAATTGCTCATTGTTCTCTATGCAACCGCCGTAGGTGTGCCGCTGGGTGTTCTATCAGGAACCTATTTGAGCGAATACGGCCAGAGTTCAAAACTCTCGGAAGTCATTCGTGATATTTCTGACATTATGATGAGTGCGCCCAGCATTGTTATTGGAGCATTTGTTTATGCCATTATTGTGATCCCCATGGGACACTTTAGCGGTTATGCCGGTGCAGCGGCACTGGCGATTATTATGGTTCCCATTATTTTACGAACTACCGATGATATGCTGCAGCTCGTTCCTTCTACGCTCAGAGAAGCTGCCTTTGCTTTGGGGGCTCCAAAATACAAAGTCATTATTCAGGTAGTCTATCGGGGTGCCAAAGCAGGTATACTCACAGGAATTTTACTTGCTATTGCCCGGGTTGCGGGTGAGACGGCGCCACTGCTTTTTACCTCATTTAACGACAATTTTATGAATACCGACATGAATGAGGCGATGGCATCGCTGACCGTGACCATGTACAATTACGCCACCAGTCCCTATGAAGACTGGCAGCGTCTGGGTTGGGCAGCAGCGTTTATTTTATCCATGTTTATTTTAGGTCTCAATATTATTGGACGACTATTTCTATTACGAAAGCGAGGTCAGTAATGGCAACCATTGTGAATGTTCCTGAAGAAAAAATTTTACATGTCAATCATTTTGAATTTACGTATGCCGGTTCCGACACACCAAACATTAAAACCTTAAGCATGCCCATTGCCAAAAACTGTATCACAGCGCTTATTGGTCCCTCAGGTTGCGGGAAGACAACATTATTGCGCGCTTTTAACCGCATGCATGACCTCTACCCGGGCAATACCTATGCGGGTGAAATCCTTTTTGAAGGTCGTAATATTTTAGATACCAAAGAAGATCTTATTGCACTGCGCAGTAAAATTGGTATGATCTTTCAAAAACCGACGGCATTTCCCATGAGTATTTTTGACAATGTCGCCTACGGTTTACGCCTGCAGGGCATAAAAAACAGAAGTGAAGTGAGCGACCGGGTTGAAAAAGCACTAAAAGATGCCGCCATCTGGAAGGAGGTCAACAGCCGTCTTAAGCATGATGCCAACGGGCTCTCCGGAGGACAACAACAACGTCTTTGTATTGCGCGTGCCATTGCGGTTGAACCGGAAATTCTGCTCTTTGACGAGCCAACCTCGGCACTTGATCCTATCTCCACCCAGGGCATCGAAATACTGGTCAGTGAACTTAAAGAACGGGTCTCTATTGTTATTGTCACCCACAATATGCAGCAGGCTGCACGTGTAAGCGACTACACCGGGTTTATGTATTTGGGTGAGCTTATTGAGCTGGGGCGAACCGAAGAGCTGTTTGTAACACCTAAAGAGAAGCTGACCGAAGAGTATATTACCGGCAAATTCGGCTAAATATCTATCTTGGAACTGTCAATTTCGATGACGGTATGAACATTGCCTCTAGGGTTGTAATCGGCAATAATTTTTAAATATTTGGGTTGAAGCTTTTGTTCTAAAACCTCATAGATTTCATTGGCGCTGTTCTCATGTGAAATGTGCCGCTGGCGAAACGAGTTAATATAAAGTTTCATTGCTTTAAGCTCAACAACCCACTCATTGGGAGTATATTCGACATAGATAGTGGCATAATCGGGGTAGCCGCTTCGAGGGCACAAACAGCTGAATTCCGGTAGCGTCATTTTAATGAGATAGTGACGCCGATGCTCATTGGGCCAAATTTCCAGGTCTTTTTCTACATCAAATGTAGCAACAATTTTCTCACCATACTTCATCTAGTGCTCCGTTTTTAAAATCGTCTCTAAATTTTCAAACTTTCCAATGTAATGCCCCTGAATACAATCAATTTTCATCTGTTTGGCTTCAGCGTACATCGTTTCATCTTCAATCATCCTAACCCAACTTTTCAACTTTAATTCCCTCGCGGCAACGACAAAGCCCTCAATAATCTCTTTATAGCCCCGTTTGCAGATACGTTTTGAAAAGTTGGTATCAAACAGCACCATATCAATATGGAGATCTTTCATATAGAGCAGACTCGTCTGATTGCCGCCCAGATTGTCTATGGCAATTGCTATGCCCATGCGACGATACGACTGCAGTATCTCGTTAAAACGCTTGATATTACCAAAATACTCTTTTTCAGCAGTAATAAAAATCAGTCGTTTGCCAAAATCATTATGTGATAAAAGTGTCTGTACCTTTTGAAAAAACAGTTGTTGTCGCAAGGATGATGCGGAAATACTTACTGCAAAAATACCGCTGTCATACTGTTGCAAATACTGATAAATCGCCTCAAATTGCAAGAGATCAAACTCACGGGTCAGTCGCAATCGACTAATCACAGACATATAATTCTTGTAGTGAATGATTTTTCCGAGATCATCAAGCAGTTTAATCGAACTATCACATACCAATGAGCGGCTGTTACACTCTATCTTTTGAAATAAAATGGAGTATCGCTGATGACGCAGGGCATCAATAACACGTTTTTCCAGAAGGTCGGGATCGGTTTGTATCTCTTGAAAATCTGATCGACTTGAACAAGCCTTGGCGTTGCGTATTTCAATGAGCTTATTAATAATATGGTCCATATCATTGCTGTATGAGGTGTCAATGATTGCTCCGGTAATACTCACTTCAATGTCTTCAACAATCAAAATTGTGCGGCCTTCAGACATTAATAAGTTAATAACTTTATAAATCTGTTATTCTAATATTTTTT
>QNZR01000120.1 GCA_003978475.1 Sulfurimonas sp. | reverse complement strand
GCAATGGCCATGAGTGCATCATCGACCATAAAACCTTCAAAAACTTTAAGCCGTTCGTGTTTTTCATCTTCTTGTCCCATAGATGCCCACGTGTCGGTTGTGACTACGGTGGCATCTTTGATGGCGATTTTGGGGTCGTGAGTCAACACAAGTGTCGCACCGCTTACTTTGGCAAGCTCGTGAGCATGAGCAATAATATCGGCATCGGCTTCATAGCCTTTTGGGGTGGCAACACGAAGCTCAAAACCGAGTTTGGCAGCGAGCATTAGCCAAGAGTGCGTCATGTTGTTGCCATCACCGATGTACGCGACAACGGGATTGTCGGCTTTGTGATGCTCGATCATGGTCATGTAGTCTGCCAGCAGTTGTATCGGGTGGTAGGAGTCGGTCAGACCGTTAATAACCGGTACTTCCGAATAGGCGGCAAACTCCTCGAGTTTGGCGTGTTCAAAGGTACGAATCATCACCATATCGCACATGGAAGAGATGACACGCGCCGTATCCTTGACCGGTTCACCGCGCCCCAGATGAATATCACGATTGGATAAAAAGAGTCCGTGACCACCGAGCTGGAAGATGCCGGTTTCAAAACTGACGCGTGTTCGCGTGGAACTTTTCTCAAAGATCATTGCCAGGGTCTGATGGGGCATATAGGGGGTTATGATACCCGATTTCAACTCTTTTTTAATCGCGATTCCCAGAGTGATAATCTCTAAAATTTCCGCTTTCGTAAAATCTTTGAGGGTTAAAAAATGTCTCACGGTTTTGTCCTAAAATAAGAACCTCATACGAGCCGGTTCTTACGAAAAATAAGGGCGCATTATAGCATAATTATGCTAGAAGTCGGGCCACTTCCTTGGCATGGTAGCTAATGATAATATCGGCACCGGCACGTTTGAATCCGAGCATGGTCTCCATCATAACACGGTCATAATCAATCAGACCCGCATTGCCGGCATGTTTGAGCATGGCGTATTCACCACTGACATTATAGACGGCTAGAGGTAAGGAAGTGTTATTGCGAATATCACGAACAATGTCCAGATAGGCAAGTGCGGGTTTGACCATTAAAATATCGGCGCCTTGTGCTTCATCGGCAACACTTTCGGCGATGGCCTCACGGCGGTTCGCCGGATCCATCTGATAGGTACTGCGGTCGCCGAAGCTCGGTACCGATTCGGCAACATCACGAAACGGACCGTAGTAGCCGCTGGCAAACTTGGTGGAGTAGGCCATAATGGGCAGGTTTTCGTAAGCCTGCTGATCAAGAGCGCTCCGCAAGGTCTCAATAATACCGTCCATCATACCTGAGGGTGCTACCATATCGGCACCGGCTTTGGCATGTATTATGGCTTGATCGGCGGAAATTTTCAAGGTGGCGTCATTATTGACCGTTTCGTGTTCATGGTCAATAATACCGCAGTGCCCATGGTCGGTATACTCGCAAAAACATAAATCGGTAACGACGAACATATCGGGGTGCTCCTGCTTGAGGGCACGAACCGCTGAAGCAATGATGCCGTGCTCACACAAGGAGTCCGAACCGATGGAGTCTTTGACATCGGGAATACCAAATAAAATGACAGAGTAGATACCCAGAGATTTTAGAAGGGTGCACTCATCAATCATGGTATCGATACTCATCTGATAGACGCCGGGCATGGAGGCAACTTCGCTTTTAATGCCTTCACCGCTGCGAATGAAAAGCGGGTAGATGAAGTCATTGACGCTAATATGCGTTTCGCGTACGAGTGAGCGCAAATGTGGGTTAAGCCGTGTTCGTCGATATCGTTGAAACATAAATATATTACCTTTATTTCGTTATAATTGCACGATTATATCAACTAACTACCAACGAAATACTAAAAGTCAAATGAATGAATATAAAAATATCAAATAGCGCCATGTTGCCTTCACGTTTTGGAAACTTTGAGGTCAAAGCCTTTCAAGAAGGTATTAAAGAGCATCTTGTGATTTACAAAATGCCTTTAAATGATGCTCCTATTGTCAGGATCCATTCGGAATGTCTGACCGGTGATGCTATCGGCAGCTTAAAATGTGATTGCCGTGACCAGCTGGAGTATGCCATGGAGCGTATTAACAAAGAGGGCGGCATGATCATCTACTTGCGTCAGGAAGGGCGCAATATCGGACTGCTCAATAAAATTAATGCCTACGCATTGCAAGATCAGGGGCTCAATACGATTGAAGCCAATCATCAGCTTGGCTTTAGCACCGATGAGCGTACCTATGAGATTGTAACAACCATTTTACACCATTTTGAGATTAAAAATATTAGACTATTAACCAATAATCCTGAAAAAATCCGTTCGCTTGAAGATATTGAGATTGTCGAACGCATTCCCATTGTCATGCATGCCAATGAGCATAACCGAGACTATTTAAATATTAAAAAGACACAGATGGGGCATCTGCTCGATTAGTCGTAAACAACAACGCCGTAGTGATCATCAATGCGGTAGAAGCGTGAATCTGCCGTAATCTCCAACTCTTTGAGTTTGGCAAGCTGAATGAGACTGTTTTTGTTGACATGAATGCCGTGTTCAACAAAAAATTTTTTTATGTTGACAAACTTGATATTATCGACAAACTTATACTCAAATTGACGATACAGCCGCATCTGTTTGGTGTTGAAAATATGGGCATCGGCTCCTAGATGTGAGGAGGCATATTGTGTAGGCAGGCAGCCGGAAAGGTCGGTTAACATGGATTCTACATGTAAATATTTATCCGGCAGTGTCGCTTTTTCAATAAAAACATAACGCTTCAGCTTAAAATGGTGGGTACGATGCCAATAGGTGTAGGCGGGATTGCTTAGATGGAGTTTGGAACGTACCTCTTTCCAGAGCCAGTGACGATTTAACAGATTATAAAAGGCACTCATGAGAACTCCGCTTCGTTCACGAAGCGGTCAACTCTTTCATATCAATCTGGTCACCGACTTCTTCGACCAGCTGGTCCATCAGCTCAAAGAGTTTGGAACTGTGCTCTTCGGCGCGTCTGAAACGCTCAATAATGGTCTCTTTTCCGTCTCCTTTGGATGCACAACCGTGGCTACGAATACACTCCAGATTGGCACCCACTTCATCATGAATGGCTTTATGATGGACACCAATTTGCTTAAAGGTTGTGTTGTTGCCAAAAAATTTAACACCTATGGAGTGGTACCATTTACCAAACCCGCATGAGGTGGAGTCACTAAAAAGCTCTTCGGAGGTAATACCGTTAACAACAGCGGAGTAGGCTTTGGACTTGTAAAGAATATGATGAATTTTGTAA
>QNZR01000131.1 GCA_003978475.1 Sulfurimonas sp. | reverse complement strand
CACCCGTTTGATAATGCCCTGCTCCATATCCTGTTCAATAATTGTCAAGACATTATGATACACGTAGAGCTTTTTTTCAATCGGTCGGGTATAGTGCCATAAAGCAAAGTTCGGACGTTTACTCAAGACGGTTCCCTGATAGCTGATGGTTTTATTGTGCTCATCGGTGATGGTTTGATTAAAATCGGCACTAAAGCTCTCAAGGGTATGGTCACGGGCATATATTGTGACAACAAGAGCCAAACCAAGAAGTACTGCTATTTTCATAACTGCAATTATACAGAGGAATTAGAGCTTTACGGTAAACAATAAAGATATTAAATAATATTAACCTAAATACTACTCCTTTAGCAAAAGGTTATCTTAAAAGTGGTACAATCGCGACAAAATAAGAGAGAGAATAGGACAACACAACCATGCTACAGACGATGTTCGGAAAAATATTTGGAACGCAAAACGACCGTGAACTTAAAAAATATAGCAAAAGAGTCAAGCAAATTAATGATTTGGAGCCTCAGTATGAGGCGATGAGTGACGAAGAGCTTCAACAGGCATTTTCTACGCTCAAAGAGCAGGTGCAGCGGGAAGAAAAGTCACTTGATGATGCTCTGGTCGATTCTTTTGCCATGACGCGAGAAGCAAGTAAGCGGGTTTTGAATATGCGTCATTTCGATGTGCAGTTAATCGGTGGTATGGTACTTCACGAGGGGCGTATTGCCGAGATGAAAACGGGTGAGGGTAAGACTCTGGTCGCCACTTTGCCTATTGTTCTTAATGCCATGGTTGACAAAGGTGTACATCTGGTGACGGTCAATGACTATCTGGCATCACGGGATGGTAAAGAGATGGGTGCTCTGTACGAATTTTTAGGTTACAGTGTGGGCATTGTTCTTGAAGATATGCATGATCCTGCTGTGAAACGACAGCAGTATGAAGCTGACATTACCTACGGAACCAACAATGAGTTTGGCTTTGACTTCTTACGCGATAATATGAGCTATTCCAAAGAACATATGGTACAGCGCGGTCACCATTTTGTCATTGTAGATGAAGTGGATTCCATTCTTATTGATGAGGCACGAACACCGTTGATTATCTCTGGACCGACCGATCGCAAACTCGACAACTACCTTAAAGCCGACAAGGTTGCCAAGGCACTGCTTAAAGAGGAACATTTTACGGTAGATGAGAAAGACCGGGTGGTATTGGTAACCGAGGAGGGGATTGCCAAAGCGGAAGAGCTTTTTGAGGTAGACAATCTCTACTCCCTGGAGAACTCGGCACTTTCACATCATTTGGATCAGGCGCTTAAAGCCAATTATCTATTTGAAATAGATGTTGATTATGTGGTCAAAGAAGGTGAAGTGGTGATTGTTGATGAGTTCACCGGACGGTTGAGTGAGGGACGACGTTTTTCTGAAGGATTACATCAGGCACTTGAAGCCAAAGAGAAAGTAGAAATTAAAGAAGAGACGCAAACCCTGGCTGATATTACTTTTCAAAACTATTTTCGTATGTATGACAAACTTGCCGGTATGACGGGTACAGCACAAACAGAAGCTACGGAGTTTTCTCAAATTTATTCGCTTGATGTCATTTCCATTCCTACGAATGTACCGATTATTCGTCAAGATCTGAACGACCTGATTTATAAAACCGAAGCTGAAAAATTTGAAGCGGTTATTGTGCAGATTAAAGAGCTGCAACAAAAAGGTCAGCCGATGCTTATTGGTACCGCATCGATTGAAAAGTCGGAACTATTGCATGAACTGCTTAAAAAAGAGAAAATCGCGCATACGGTGCTTAATGCAAAAAATCATGAGCAAGAGGGTGAAATTATTAAAGGTGCCGGCGCTAAAGGTGCGGTAACGATTGCGACAAACATGGCAGGGCGCGGTGTTGACATTAAAGTCAATGATGAAGTTAAAGCATTGGGTGGCTTGTGTATTCTTGGTACGGAACGTCATGAAAATCGTCGTATCGATAATCAGCTAAGAGGACGTTCCGGACGTCAGGGGGATCCTGGAAAAACACAGTTTTTCTTGAGTCTGGAAGACAGCTTGTTACGTATTTTCGGATCGGATAAAATCAAAAGTATCATGGAGCGCCTGGGGGTTGAAGACGGCGAGTACATTGAATCAAAAATGGTGACACGTGCGGTCGAAAAAGCGCAGAAAAAAGTAGAAAACCTTCACTTTGAAGGGCGAAAAAATATTGTTGAGTATGATGATGTTGCCAATGAGCAGCGAAAAATTGTCTATAAATTTCGAAATGATCTGCTGGATCCCAATTTTGATATTGGTGCAAAAGTGAATGAAATCCGTGAAGAGTATCTCTTTAAGACCTTAACGGAGTGTGATGTTTATGATGGGGCATCTTATGAAGATTTTAATTTGGAAAAGTTGGCATTGGTGCTTAAAGAAGAGATTAACTTTGATGTTGATATTGAAGCGCTTAGCGGTAAAGAGTATGAAGATGTCGCCACCGAACTTATTGCTATGGTCAAGCAAAGTTATGATGAGAAGATGTCTGTTTTAGATGCTGAAACCATTGCCAGTATCGAGCAGGAAATCTATTTGAAAGCATTAGACAGTGCGTGGCGTGAACATTTATATGCCATGGATAATATGAAAACCGGTATTCGTCTGCGTGCCTATAACCAAAAAGATCCGTTGGTAGAGTACAAAAAAGAGAGTTATAATCTCTTTACCGAGTTGGTTGAAACCATTAAGTATGAGACGATTAAAACGTTGCAGATTATCCAGTTTAAAATGCAAGATGCCGAAGCTCAGGCTGAAGCATTTGCTGCCAAACTGGAGCAGGAACAGAAGCAGCGTGAGATGCAAATGTCGTTAAACAGCAGTAGTGACATCGAGCCGCAAGGCAAAAAGATTGCGCGGAATGATCCGTGTCCGTGTGGAAGTGGCAAGAAATATAAGCAGTGTTGCGGTAAAAGTGGTCCCAAAAAAGGTGCATTCGCTTCTTGAAGTCCCCACTAGTCCCCTACCTTGTCAAACGCTTTTTACGTTTTGATGCCGATCAGCCTTTTATTTTTCTCTCTGCCATGTTGGCATTTTTAGGTATTGCACTTGGAGTGATGGTGTTGATTATTGCTATGGCACTGATGAATGGATTTGATAATGAATTCAAAAAGAAACTTACGGTCATGAATTACCCCTTAACCATTTTACCCCGTTTTTTTGGTGGTGTGAATCGTGATCTACTGCTTGATCTGGAGAGTCGTTTTCCTGAACTCTCATTTAGTCCCTATGTCTCTTCTGCGGTGATTACCGCTGCGGGCAATCA
>QNZR01000192.1 GCA_003978475.1 Sulfurimonas sp. | reverse complement strand
GATACTTCTTTATAATGAGTCAGTTATTATCATATTATACACATATTAGTTTACATATGTGTAATTATTTAAAATTACTACTCATATAAGAATAATGTGTGTAGTAAGAACACTTATCCCTAGGAATATGATGTGAAACCTTATTCTCTGTCGATCGCGTATCTTGCCGCATGTTAATACATGAGAGCGAATGGGGGGGGGAGGAAATCTTTTCGCTTCTTACCCTGTCGTTATGCAACAATCTGATGTGGCTACACTTATTCATACTGAGAATATTTAACAATTTTGAGATAAAATATTGGTATGAGTAAAGATGAGAAACAGTAACTATACCAGAGAGTTTAGAGATTCCAGCATTCAGTTGGTGATGAATTCAGAGGGCTCAACTGCAAAGATTTAGATGTTAATGAAAAAACACTTTATCATTGGGTGAGAGGGTATAAAAAAGTCATTAATATTCCCATATTCCCAAAAGGTTACGCTAGTTCTTAAGAAAGAACTTAAAAGAGACAGCCGAAGAGATGGCACAATATAGCACTAGTGCCAATCTACACAATCTGCTTACAGGTGGGGACCTGCAGCAGAAAAATCAAATTCGCTGTCTTGCGTCTGATACTTTTTGAAATTTTCAATGAACATTTGCGCCAGTTCATCGCGTTTTTTGTCAAACTCTTCTTTGTTTTCCCATGCATTTCGAGGGTTCAAAACTTCCGGGTTAATGTCCCCAAGAGTGGTCGGTACATGCAATGCAAAGGTACGTGTTACATCAAACTCACTCTCATTAATAGAGCCGTCCAAGATGGCATTAATGCACGCACGGGTGTCTTTAATACTCATACGTTTGCCCACACCGTAAGGTCCTCCGGTCCATCCGGTATTGACCAGGTAGACATTGACATTGTGTTTGTCAATTTTCTCGCCCAGCAGCTTGGCATACACGGTTGGGTGCAGCGGCAAAAATGCTTCGCCGAAACAGGCACTAAAAGTTGCAACCGGCTCGGTAACGCCACGTTCCGTTCCTGCCACTTTTGCCGTGTAGCCGCTTAAAAAGTAGTACATTGCCTGCTCTCGCGTCAATTTTGACACCGGAGGCAAAATACCAAAAGCATCGGCAGTGAGGAAAATAATATTGCTTGGGTGTCCTGCCATCAGTGAGTCTTCATGATTGAGAATATGTTCAATTGGGTACGAAACTCGCGTGTTTTCCGTACGGGACCCGTCTTCGTAGTCGACTTTGCCGTTATCATCGGCCACAACATTTTCCAGAAGTGCCGCTTTTTTAATGGCTCCGTAAATTTCCGGCTCACTCTTGGAGTCGAGGTTAATCACTTTGGCATAACATCCGCCCTCAAAGTTAAAAACGCCGTGGTCATCCCAACCGTGCTCATCATCGCCGATAAGTTTTCGGTTCGGATCGGTCGAGAGTGTTGTCTTTCCTGTACCGCTGAGTCCAAAAAAGAGTGCGGTATCTCCTGCCTCGCCAACATTGGCAGAACAGTGCATCGGCATCTTGTTGTCCAGCGGCAGCCAGTAGTTCATCATGGAGAAGATACCTTTTTTCATCTCACCGCCATACCATGTACCGCCAATAATGGCAATATTCTCCTCAATGTTAAACAGTACAAACACCTCGGAATTGAGTCCATGCTCTTTCCATTTGTCATTGACGACTTTACAGGCGTTCAGTACGGTAAACTGCGGTTTAAACACCTCCAGTTCGCTAGGAGTCGGACGAATGAACATGTTTTTGACAAAATGAGACTGCCATGCAATTTCGGAGATAAAACGTACCGAATGCTTGCTTGCGGGGCTAGAGCCGCAATAGACATCGGTTACATAAAGATTTTTGTTCGAGAGTTGGTCTAGGGCAACCTGATACAGCTCATCGAAGATCTTTCTGGAGATCTTTCGGTTCACATCACCCCAGGCAATGTATTGATTCGAAGGTGCCTGGTCAACAAAATATTTATCTTTGGGACTGCGTCCTGTAAAAATTCCGGTATTGACCATCATAGCGCCGCTGTCGGCCAGCTGGCATTCGCCATTGTTTAACTCATGTTTGATTAACTCGTTGTAACTTAGGTTATGAAAAAGCTCTTGAGCATTGTTAATGCCTAAGCTTTCTATTTCAGTCCTATTCATCTTATGTAACCTTGTCTTTTTACTAAATTTTCAGGCTCTCTCTGTTTACATGTAATTTACAAAATAAACAAAAAGTTTCGTCCGTGAAATTATAACAGTCTTATTTATAAAATTAGTATAAAACAAAAAAATATTTTGGAAACACGTTTACATGTAAGGTATTGTTATCTTAGAGCCTCACGCTTTTTCTTTGTCAAGCTTTTGTAGACAAGCTCATAAGAGTGATCTATTAGCTTTTTGATATTCTCATCATCCACATCTGTGTTTTCCAGCATCACCGTGTTCCAGTGCTTTTTGTTCATATGATACCCCGCACTCACACCCTCATAGATACTACGAAGCTCTAGTGCATAGATGGGGTCACATTTGAGGTTGATACGTAATGGGTGTTTCTCAGAAGTTAGCGCGAAGATTTTCTCAGCGATGCGATAAACTCGCACCACTTCATCAAACGGGTAGTCAAAAGTAGCGCCCTGTTTGCCTAAGAGGTACTTGTCCAGTTGTTTAAAGGTCATTCTTCTGCTTCTTCGTCACCCATAGGTGAACAGATCTCTATCAGCGTACCTTCTATGGAACGCACATAACTCACTGTCTGTCCCCAAGGCTTTTCTGTGGGTTTAGCTATGAGTTCTGCTCCTGCTTCAACAGCTTTGCTAGTGGAGGCTTCTACATCTTCAGCTATAAAGACTATCTCTAGTCCTACAGGGTTTCCTTTTGCTGTTATCTTCTCGTACTTATTTTTTAAGTTCATCTCGCCTAAGTCATACGAAGCAAAGCCTATGGCTACCTCTCCTGTCTTTAACTCGGCATAGTCTACAATACCATGTTCTTCATGGACAAAAGCACGTTCAAATCCAAAGGCTTTTTCGTAAAACTCTAACGTTTTCATTACATCTTCAACATATATCAATGTACATCCATATTTCATTTGTTATCCTTTAATTTTTTGTATTTAGATTTTGACCTATGTGCTTTTGTTGTGACAGGTGAAAGAAAGTTTTTAGCTCTTCTTTTGTAGCTTTTTTAAGATGCATCCCACTCTACCAACTTGATCTGTCAACCCTTTTTGGTACAAAGAATCAAGCAGACTTTCTAAAATAAGCCTGCCACCACTTCAGTTCCATTTCCAATGGCGATAGATAGCCATTGTAACTGTGCAGCCGTTTT
>QNZR01000114.1 GCA_003978475.1 Sulfurimonas sp. | reverse complement strand
CGTTGGTCATGATCATACCGCCGCGGGGTCCTGCGAGCGTTTTGTGTGTGGTGGTTGTCACCACATCGGCGTAAGGAAACGGACTGGGGTGCTCACCGGCACAGACCAGACCCGCAATATGTGCAATGTCAGCAAATAAAATGGCACCGACGGCATCGGCAATCTCACGGAATTTTTTGAAGTCAATTTCACGGGCATAGGCTGAGGCACCGCAGACGATGATTTTGGGTTGGGTAATGGTGGCAATATCCATGACGCGATCATAATTGATGCGTCCGTCAAGCTCAACACCGTAGGTAAAACTCTGGTAGTTTTTACCTGAAAAACTTGGTTTGGAGCCATGGGTAAGGTGTCCGCCGTGACTTAAATCCATGCCAAGAATTTTCTCACCTGCTTTGAGTAGCGCGGCGTAGACGGCACCGTTGGCCTGACTTCCGGAGTGAGGCTGTACATTGGCAAAATTACAAGAAAAAAGCTTACATGCGCGATCGATTGCCAGCTGCTCCACGCCATCGGCATATTCACAGCCGCCGTAATACCGTTTGCCGGGGTAGCCTTCGGCGTATTTGTTGGTAAACACCGAACCCATGGCTTCCATGACGGCAGGAAGTGTAAAGTTCTCAGATGCGATCATCTCCAGATGCTCGCTTTGGCGTTGGAGTTCCTCCTCACACAGGGCATACACTTCGTTGTCAAACTCTTTTAGAAAACTCATACTGTTCCCATCCTTGTAAAATTAAAAATTGGAGCATTATACAAAAAAGTTCATAATATTCGACTGAATAAAAATTTCTAAACGCTTTGGGCATGCCTTACGCCGCAGATGAGAGTCTGAGACGTTGGGGGTGTAAAAAAAAGAATTTACAGCATATCCGACGTAATACCGTGATACCAGGAAGCAATGGCATTGCCGCTTTGTTGATCACGTTGTACCATGGCTTCGGGTGTTGCCTTAAGCCCCTTGGTGCGGCTATAGCTGATACTGTGAGAGACCCAGATACCTTCTTTGGGAGAACCGTTGACCATGGAGTAACAGATATTACCCGGTAGATGAGCGGTAATATCGAAGGATTTTCCCAGTGTCCGCGCACCAAGTTCTTTGGCAACAACATGAGCACACGAATTTGCCATATGACCGCTTTTAGGGAAGGGATGCCCGCCGGCATCGCCTAAAACATAAATCTTATCATCGGTCACTGTTTGAAAGCCCGGGGCTTTAAGCTTCACCCAGCCCGATTCATTCCGTTCTAGTCCGGCAATATCAATAAGTCGTGCCGGTTTCATGGGAGGAATAATATTGGCATAGGAAAAGCTGATGTTGCGAGGGGTGTAATCCAATGTTTTCGTATTGAATGTTTCAATGTTTAAAACCTGTTTTTTCAGATCAATTCCTTTAATTTCGGCAGTAGGAATATAGGTGATATACTCTTTGTAGAGTGTCTTGAAGCTTTCTAAAAAGCCTTTAGCTTTTGTCGCCGGCTTCTCTCTTGGGTCAAGTAGCAGTACCTTGCCTTTAATACCGTGGGTCTTAAAATAGTAAGCCACCATACAGGCTCTTTCATAAGGAGCCGGCGGACACCGATAGGTTCCTGAAGGAACCGTAATAATAAAATTGCCTCCTTGAAAATTCTCTACGGCCTTTTTAAGGCGAAGGTGCTCGCTTCCGGGTTTCATAGCGGGAGGGTAGTGGGTATAGACCGCTTTGGCCGTCTGTTCTTCCGGGAACAGTGTAGAGTAATCATAATCTATTCCGGGTGAGAGCACCAGATAGTCGTAGCGATAGTGGGCATTGTTGGTAGTTACCGTCTGTCTCTCTTTGTCAATACCCGTAATAACCTCATGAATTAACTCATAGTCATATTTAATAGATGCACTCAAATAGTCAAAACTGAGATCTTCGAGCGAGACACCCGCAACACCGCCCAGCCATACATTGCTGTAAGGACATGAAACAAATGTTCTGTTTTGTTCGATCAACAGTACTTCAAGTGCCGGATTGGTCTGTTTGAGATAGCGTGCTGTTGTTAAACCGCCGAAACCGCCGCCGCAAACGATAACTCGGGTTTTTTTCGATGTATTGACTACCGGCTTGGCGGCAGTACTGTTTGGTATGGGTGATGCCTGTAGTGATAACGGCAATGCTGAACCTGCCGCAACGAAAGTCAACCCTTTTAGTACATCTCTTCTTGTCATCATTGATTACTCCTCTTCTTCACATTGGGCACTGTTTGTTTTATCTTTGGCGTAGTGCACGACAAAGGCTTTGATATGGGGCATGATTTCCAAAAATCTGGGACTCTCAACAAACGCTTTGAGTTGAGGGTTAATGGCTAGAAGTTCTTTTTTCAACACAGTGGCGTTATTCTCAAAGCGCATCAGCCACTCTTGGGTGGTATGCTGTTTGGCAAACAGATCACCCCGCATGCCCGTTGGTTCTTTTAACAGATATTTGTAATACACCATCCCTTTGCTCACACTTCCTGAGGGCTCATTAGCCGTACAAAGCAGTGCGATCATCAGAAACAATACCGCTTTGACCATTACAAAGCTCCTCTTCTAGTATCAATCCGGAGCGATAATAACATAAGAGCGCACAAAAGTAAAGTAATTCTATAAAACTAGTAGGGTATAACTACTCTTCTTCATTTTTGCGCTCATTTGCCAGAGGTTTCATGGCAGGAAAGAGTAACACGTCGCGAATGGAGTGTTCATTGGTCAGCATCATTACCAGACGGTCAATTCCAATGCCCTGACCCGCTGTGGGAGCCATGCCGTAACTAAGAGCCGTGACAAAGTCTTCATCCATTTCGTGTGCTTCATCATCACCGGCATCTTTGGCATGAAGCTGGCTCTTGAAACGTTCATACTGATCAAGAGGGTCATTGAGTTCACTAAAGGCATTGGCGATCTCTTTACCGGCAATAAAAAGTTCAAAGCGTTCCGTTACTTCCGGATGCTCATCGGAGCGTCGCGCCAGAGGAGATAGGGCTACCGGATAGTCGGTAATAAAGGTGGGATCAATCAGTTTTGCCTCAACAAACGCATCAAAAAGTTCACCCTGAAGCTGTCCTAGAGTGAGCTTTTCATTGACGGCAATATGATGTTCTTTTAAGTAGGAAAGAGCCAGAAGAGATGATGGATGATGGAATTACATTAAATTGGAAAGAGCATCTATTTGTCTCTAATGATTTTAAAAATCTTTTAGATAGATTATTAGCTGTAAATCCTAATAATCGTATAAATGATGCAACTTTTTTAATCAAAGAGTTAAATTTGATTAAAAAAGGAGATAAATCTAAATTTAGGTCAACCCAAGATAAGATGGCTCCATTAAAAACTGTAACAACTAAAGTATTACAAGA
>QNZR01000018.1 GCA_003978475.1 Sulfurimonas sp. | reverse complement strand
GGTGATGAGGGCTTTTTTATTGCGCTTTTACATGATGGAACCAAGGTTCGCGGTACCTATTTTGAAAGTGACGTGAGCCATCTTAAAGGGGCGGCAGTACGGCTTGAAGGAGTGTACGAAGCACATAAAAAATATGGTAAAACCTTTGTTATTGATCATCTGCATGTTAACCAAAATCCGCTCTTTTTCTTTCTTAACCGTGTCATTAAAGGCTTTAGCAAAAAACTCTCTGCCGAGCTGATTGAGACTTTTGGTGATGAGACGCTTGTAGAGATTTTAGACAATGATATTGAACGGCTTTTAGAGTTCAAGGGTATTAAAGCCAAACGTCTGAAAAAAATTCAGGCATCATGGCAGCAGTACCGATCCATGCGTGAGCTTGGCGAGTTTCTGACTCCTTTGGGAGTGACGCCTGCTTTGTTGAGAACAATTGCTACGGCGATGAAAGAGGTTGCCTCGCCGGTGGAACAGATCAAAAACAACCCGTATACTTTAACGTCCATTAGCGGTATTGGCTTTAAACGTGCTGATGAGATTGCTTTGAAACTGGGTGTTGATGCTCGCAGCAGCAGGCGTTTGAACAGTGCGATGGATTATCTGCTTTTTGAGCTGTGTGAACAGCAGGGTAACAGTGCCGTTGCTAAAGAGGTGCTCTTTTCAAAACTTGATGCGCTGTTGCAGTTTCATGACGAGCAGCTTTTGTATGATGAGGCGTTGCAGGATCTCATTCATGATGAACGTGTGGTGATGATGCGGCATGGTCGTCTTGCCCCACGCCGACTGTATGAGGCAGAAACTTTATTGCTTCAGGAATTCCAACGTCGTGCCCGTTTGAAAGAGACGCCGATTGTTGAAGATTTGGAACTGTTTTTAGCCGATGCGCTACCGCTGGGAGCACAGCAGAAAGAGGCACTGGTGCTTGTTAACAGCGGGATTCGCCTACTGTTTTTAGTGGGTTATGCAGGTACCGGAAAGAGCACGACTGCCAAAACGCTTTTAGATCTTTTAAACCGGCGCTATCTTGCCTCTGCCATTATGACTACGGCACTCAGCGGCATTGCCTCGCAGCGCATTGGTGAGCGTACCGGGTATGCCAGTGCCACGCTTCAGAGTCTGCTGGTCAAATATGAAGAGCACGACACTTTTCCTTTTGATGTGCTGTTGATTGATGAAGCTTCCATGATTAACTCATTACTTTTTGCCCGTGTGCTTGCCAAAGTCTCGCGAGATGCCGTACTGATTATTGTTGGGGATAATGCCCAACTGCCGCCGATTGGTGCGGGGAATGTTCTGAGCGATGTGCTAACGCTAAAACTGGCTCCAACGGTGACATTGACACAAATTTTTCGGCAGAGTGCGGAACAGGCAATTGCACTTATTGCGAATGACATTCGTCAGGGAAGGGTGCCGCATTATCAAGCCGATTACGATGATTTTGAGTTTATTGATGTCAGTATTCATAACGATTACGGTGTCAAACATACGTTGGGAACATCGGAGTTTGCTACACTTCGCAAGGAAAATTCCAACGCTATTTTAAGCGCACTGATCCGTCAAGCCATGCGCTATATGCCTGCTGCGAGACACTTTCTTAAAACTAAAGAGCTCCATCGGTATTTAACGGCATTTCAGGTCATTTCCCCGGTCAAAGGGGGTATTTTAGGTGTTGAAAATCTTAACAAGGTATTGCAGGAGTACTGTAATCCCAATGCTGCCTCGTTTATCAAGCATGGCGAGAAAGAGTTTCGGCTCATGGATAAAGTGGTGCACACTAAAAATGACAACATGAGTTCTTTTACCCAGCAGGAGTACAAAGAAGGGTTGCCAAGCACTCAGCGGCGTATTGTCAACGGCATGAGCGGACTGCTGTTTAAGATTGACCGCGATGATGAAGTGGCCTATGTGGTCTATCCCAATGAGGCGCTGGTCGTACCGTATGACTTTGCGCAACTGGGGTCGCATCTGATGCTTTCATATGCACTGACCATTCATAAAGTACAGGGTATGGAGTATGATGTTGTGGTGATTCCCATGAGTGTTTCCCATTATATGATGCATAACACCAAACTGCTCTATACAGCAATTACCCGTGCCAAAGAGGAGTGTATTATTGTCGGAGAGTGTGATGCATTTGAAAATGCCTGCCGGCGGGTGCAAAGTACGCAGCGTGACACGGTGATGCTGGAGTTGGGAACATCATAGATCTTTGAGTTGATCCAGCAGCTTCATTACCTGAGGAACATACGCGCTGGTGACTTGAACCAGTAGCGGCTTTTTGGTGATGTCAAGCCAGCGAATGACGGTAGCAAGATCGTTTTTTGACATTGAGGTGCATCCTGCCGTCGGCGTGCCGGGTGCTTTTTCTACATGTAAAAAGACGCACGAACCATCATAGGGAATACGCTTGGCATTATGCGAGAGGGTGAGTCCAAGGGCATACAGATCGTCTTGGCGGCGCATTATCTCAAAACTGGTGGCATCAGAAGCCATAGCGCGTGGAACAATAGTATTGTAAGTATCGGCATGGACATCATCGACGCAGATCAGATCGGCACTGCTTTGAATATGCGGCATATTGGGATTGGTCTGTGCAACGTATCCAAAACTTCCCGTAATATAGAAGATGCCCGAGGGTGCTCTGCCGTCGCCTTCACGTTTTACCGGATCATGGGAGTTGTGGGGAATTTCCAGTTCCGAAGGACTCCACCCCAAACCTGAGCGTCCCAGATTGACGGCAACAGCTGCTCCGACAGGGTGTAAGTGACTGTTGTGGAGTTCATAGCGCTGAAGGGTTGCCGTGGTTGCATGAAAATCATCGCTAATGACAAGAAGCAGTTGAGATGATGCCGGTAAAAGCTGCGGCAGTATCAGAAGAATAAAAATGATATATTTCATCAAAAAATCACCTCCCTTAGTTTACTTTAAAGATATGTATTATACTCTAACACAATTACATCTTAGATCTTTAGGCGATAATGATGAACATAAAAATAAGAACTGCCCAAAAAAGTGATGCTGCTGCCATTGCAAAATCAATGATTATCAGCTCACGTTCAGGCAAAAAAATCGGTATATTTGATCTTATTTTTGAAACGTCTGATGATGCATCGTTACAGCGCTTCCTGGAACAACTGGTCACTACCGAGACGAAAAGCTATTGCCATTACAGTAATTTTATTATTGCCCAGATAGAGGAGAAGGTGGTAGGGACTTATGAGGAAAAGGATATAGCAACTGAAAAATGGGTCTTCCTAGCAAATGGAATTTCTGAGTATTATAAAGATAACAAAAAAACCGCTGAATTTAAATGGACA
The DNA here is from genome assembly GCA_003978475.1 of Sulfurimonas sp. Lineage (GTDB taxonomy): Bacteria > Campylobacterota > Campylobacteria > Campylobacterales > Sulfurimonadaceae > QNZR01. The sequence goes on along the minus strand of QNZR01000018.1, from coordinate 57 downwards.
ATAAGTAAAGATGGAGAAATACATATTGAAAGAAAATCTAGCATAATCTTAATTTAT
>QNZR01000083.1 GCA_003978475.1 Sulfurimonas sp. | reverse complement strand
GGCACTATAGCCAGAATCTCGTCATCGTTCATTATTCTAAGTTCAGACTTTCCGTACTTGAAACGGTGTCCTGCATACTTACCGAACATTACATGATCTCCCTTTTTGCACCAGGGAATAGTCATGTCTTCTCTTCTATAGGCATCGTCACCCATTTGTATGATTTGCTCTTCACAGACAGTAGCACACCTGCCATCACACCGAATACACTCCTGCTCAAATGCCCTGCTTTCGTCTCCAAAATATGGCGGACGTATCAAAGACTCCTGCTTAGGCGTAAACGCTGAAGCAAGAGAACCCAGCAGTTCTCTTCTCTTCATGCTGTTACTTAAGCGTGTTTAAATACTCTGTAAACCGCGAACCGTTCCAACTCGATTTTTTATTGCCGTCTGGATCAGAGTACTCCGGTTTAAAAGTGTTCTCAACCGCCAATTTTCCGGTAGATTGCGGTGCATGACACTGCGTACAGTTAAAACGGGCACCCACCAATGCCTTTTTCGGTTTAATCGAGATATGCGCCAGTTTTTCACTTGATGTATTGACTCCCTTAATCGCATACGACTCGCTCGGTCTGAAATCCGTAAAGTGTGACGGTGGAATCGGCGTGGCGCCCATGTCTTTGGCTACTTCAGGAAGGTGACACCCCGTACACGCATTATTTTTAATCGTAATAGGCAACATTCCTTCCGTGCTGTGTGGAATCATTGGCGGTGCATCCTGAAAGGCACGTGCAAATTTTTTCGATTCTCCTGCGGCAGATGTCGCATATTCTGTCTTATCTCCCGTGGTATCTGCTTCAGTGTAGAGATTGGTCTTTCGTAATCCCAAAGACTCTTCACTGATCACCTGTTGTGTTACCGACTTTTGAGCTGCCGGAGCAGCACTGTTTGCTTCATTGCATCCAGCTAAAAGCATGATTGCTGTTAGTAGACCAATGCTTAGTTGATTTTCAAGTTTCATCGTTTCTCCTATGATATATTTTCTTTTAACGGTTGTGATGTCGACGCCTCAAGAAGCTTCCGAATCGAAAACTCCAGGGCATCATCATCACATACTTCGACACATCGACCACAGTTTGTACATTCACCCGAGAGTACCGCAATACTCGTTTTACCGATCATATGAAGCACCTGAGATTCAGGACACACTACCTTACATTTCATGCACAACGTGCAATGGGCTTCATTATGATGCACACGAAAAATACTAAAACGTCCAATGAGCGAGTAGCACCCGCCAATAGGACAAATATGTCCGCACCAGCCGTTTTTCAGTACAAACAGATCAAAAAGAAAAATAACGAGCATCGCTGCCCAACCAAATCCAAGACCAAAAATAATACCTCGATGCACCATCGACACCGGCGAGATAAACTCAAAGGCAGCCACGCCAAAAGCACTTGAAATCATGAGACTCAACCCAATAATCCAATAGCGTATATGGCGTGATGCAGGCTGTTTTTTCTGTATTTTATCAAAGTCAAACGCACGTCGTAAATAATTGGCCGCATCGGTAATCATATTAACCGGACAAACCCAACTACAAAACGCACGTCCCCCTATAACCATGTAAAATAACACAATAATTGCCGCACCTATGAGTAAATTCGTACTCAAAACGGCACCTGCTGCAACCATCTGCAAGACAGCATACGGATCACTTAAAGGGATCAGTCCTAAAATAGACGAAGAACTTAAGTTTCCCGTTAAAAATGTCCATCCCCAATAGCTGCCCGTCATGTAGAGCATTAGCAAACCCATCTGTGTCACTCGTCTTAAAAATAAGAAACGGTACTTGTCATATAGATGTTTCATTTAGTACAAATCTCCTACATCATTTAACGAATCGACCGCCGATTTTTTACTAATCTCGGTTGTTGTCGTTTTACTTGAAGCCCCTTCAAGGCGCTGCTCATCTTTTGTATCCCAACCTTTGATGTAATGGGTACCGGCTCGTCCCATGGCCACCTCACGAGGCAGCACAAAAATAGCCGCTTTTTCCGTGACACAGGCATGTTCACACAACCCGCACCCCGTACAGGCATCAGCATGAACCACCGGTTTTAAAAAAGCATGTTTACCCGTACGCGCATTTTTCTCATACTCTACGGTAATGGCAACATCAAGCAGCGGACAGGCACGATAGCACGCATCACACTGAATCCCCCAAAACGCAATACAGCTCTCATGGTCAATGACCGCAAGCCCCATATCGGCACGATTAATATCCAGCACATCATCGGTACTCACACTTTCCATGTCCAATGCCCCGCTCGGGCATACAGGAACACACGGTATGTCGGTACACATATAACAAGGTATATCACGGGGAATAAAATAAGGCGTTCCCAACGGTTTTTGATCTCCAGGTTTTGCTAGCATCAAAGTATCGTACGGGCATGCTTCTACACACATACCGCACTTAATACATGTACGAAGAAATTCTTCCTCTTTCAAGGCACCCGGCGGTCGTAACAGCAGTTCCGAGGCTCGTACCTCATCAACATATGCACTCCAGACCAGACCACCCATAGCAGCAAGCCCAACGGCTCGTGCTGCACTGAGTAAAAAAGCTCTTCGATCGCTAACAGGTTGTTTTCTCATTTTTCTTTCTTTTTTAGGAAGCCTATTGCTCAAGACAATATTCTCCTTTTCCTTTATGCTTTATAGATTTTAACAGCACATTTTTTAAAGTCGGTCTGTTTCGATTGTGGACATGTCGCATCGAGACAGACTTTATTGATAAAAACTTTCTCATCAAACCACGGCACAAAAACCAAACCGCGACTCGGTCGGTTACGTCCACGCGTCTCTACCCGCGCTTTCACTTTACCGCGACGGGATTCCACCCAGCAGAGACCTCCTTGTTTCAAACCTTTCTCTTTGGCATCTTGCGGATGCATATAGCACAACGCCTCGGGAACCGCTCTATAGAGTTCTGGTACCCGCATGGTCATGGTACCGGAGTGCCAGTGTTCAAGAACCCGACCGGTACATAACCAGATATCATATTCGGCATCCGGCATTTCCGGTGGATCCATGTACGGACGTGCAAATATTTTCGCTTTATTTTTCAATGATTTTTTGGTTTTGTCTTTTACACCCAACAGATCACCCTGCATTAAGGCTTTGGCTAACTTGCCATAGAACGCGTGGGTTGTTCCCGTGTGCTCTTTTGCCGCATACGGATCGTACTTGACGTTAAATCGCCACTGCGTCTCTTTACCGTCAACAACCGGCCATTTAAGTCCACGGACTTTATGGTAGGTATCAAAGTCTGCCAGGTCATGTCCATGACCCCGACCAAAGTCGGCATACTCTTCAAAAAGATATTTATGAAGAAAGAAGCCGTAGCCTTTAAACACTTTACCGT
>QNZR01000204.1 GCA_003978475.1 Sulfurimonas sp. | reverse complement strand
TCTTTTTCAAGGCGTAGTTGTAACAGCTCTTTTTTGGAAAGCTCACCATAATCAAAGGCTTTTTGCTTTTTGTCATAGATAAGCTCAAACCGTTCCAGCAATGCGGTATAGCGCTCCTTATTGTGTTTTTCAATGCAGCTTAAGTGGTACGCCTGCTTGAGACGGTTTTGTAGTAGCAACAGTTTGTGTTTTGCTGCTGACTCCATTGCCTGATGCTCATAGTGCCCCATTTGTGAGGTATAATAGGCCTGATTGCCTATACGAAACGCTTTCTCAACACCAACGGAGTACTCAATGGTATCTGAACCGTCTGCCGGAGTGGCGTTGGCAAGGGAACCCAATAGGGAGAGTGGGGTGGTACTGTACTGCGCTTCATGTTTCAGATGTTCTGCCTCTATCGCTTCTAGCGACGCCTTGAATTCAGGATGATCTTCCTGAACATTTTCTAACAATTGGTTTAAATTGACAGTCAGTGCATGGCTTAATGCATAGAGTGTCAACACCAGTAATAGGATTTTCATAGTGCTCTCTTTTATAATGTAAATAGGGTGGTAAAATGGAAGTTATAAAAGCGTTAGGCTATTGGAGGTCGATCAATGTTTGGTTGTAGGGGTTTGAGCGGTTGTGAAGGCTCTGTAAAATAGGGTAAGTGCAGCATGGCACTCAAAGATATCGGCGTGACCTCATTTTTACAAAAAACGATGTTGTGATGAATGGTTTCATGAATGGTTGTTGTGGCACACAGGGGCTGGTCGGTTGTTGCAGATAGCGAAAATGCTATATGTGTGTTACTCTTGTCATAACCGACGACATAATCGTGAAAAGCAATGAAAACAAACGCACTAAGCAACAGTGATATGATGAGTGAACGGAATGTCATAATGGGAAGTATAGCTAAAGGATAATTATTATTATATAAAAGAGAAAGTGTCCGAAAAAATTAAAGCTTGGTTTAATTTACATGTAAACGTCCCATGCACCGCTAAAAAGGGGGGAATAGCAATGCATGGGACGAAAAAATAACACCTTAAAGTGTCAACTATTTAGTGTACAAATCATTGGTTGGATGATTGGGTTTACTAGTTTGCGGTTGGTCTTTGTCTCGATCGTCATAATGTACAACATCAGCTTGTGCCAATGCTACTAATGCGGTAAGAACTAGGATTGTTTTTGTCATGTGTGTGTTTCCTTTTATGTTTGGTATGTGACATTGTAGCGAATAAAAGACAATATTTGTCTTGATTTAAGTCAAGAAAAAGACAAATATTGTCTTTTATCATGAAGAGTCCCTGTTTTTAGGTGGGTTCAGCTGCTTTTTTAGGAAATATTTTTATACTACTATGAATTTATTGCCCATTGGATTGATATGAAGCAACAGAGTATTAAAAAAATTACACTGACACGACTATTGCAGGTGTTTCTTGTTTCCATGCTCATTATTATTGCCATTATTGCGTTGAGTTACCGCAGCTTTTCGCAACTCGTTATTGAAAATAAAGCCCTCTCGATTGCTGAAATTGTCAAAGCCGCTTTAACATCGCATATGAAAGCTGACATTATGGACAAGCGCGATTATTTTCTGAACGAAATTGCTACCATTCACGATATTGACTCCATTAAAATTATTCGTGCGGATGTTATTGACAAACAGTTTGGTGTCTCCAGCCGTTTTGAGAAACCGCTTAATGATGACCTGCGCGCTATTTTAGCGAGTAAAGAAGTGCATTTTCAATGGCAAAAAGGTGATACGAAGGTCGAGGTCATTGTCCCCTATATTGCCAGCTCCAAAGGAAACCTGAATTGTTTACAGTGTCACAAAGTCAGTGAAGGTGACGTGCTTGGCGCCGTAGAGATTCGTATGGATACCGACATGCATCGTAATTTTGCTTTTAAATACAGCTATATCATTGTTGCCGTGCTGCTGCTGTTTGCGCTTATTGTTATTTTGAATATGTTTCATGTGATTGAGAACTTTATTTGCCGACCGCTTTATACCATTATAGATGAAGGTAAGAAGGCGTATGTGAAGCATGAATGTATTGATGATGAAAAATATGTGAGCAAGGAGTTTAAAGATGTCGCACAGAATATTAACAGGTTTAATCAAAATGTGATTCAAAAAGAGCAGGAGCTGCAAGAAAAAAATACGGAGCTGCAGCGGCTTAATCGTGAGATAGAGCTAACCCTAAAAGAGACACTTATGGCAATGGGTCAGATTGAGGAGGTACGTTCATGCAATACGAAACGCCATACTCAGCGGGTGGCTATTATTAGTAAGAAAGTGGCACAGGCGTATGGTCTGGATGAGGAACAGATTAGACTCATAGAGATGGCATCACCCATGCATGATATTGGAAAAGTCGGTATTGCCGATGCCATTTTAAACAAGCCTGCCACGCTGGATGAGCAGGAGTGGATGATCATGAAAACCCATACCACGTTGGGCTATGAGATTTTAAAACACTCACAACGACCGGTACTGGAAGCGGCGGCGGTGATTGCGTACGGTCATCATGAAAAGTATGACGGTACGGGGTATCCGCAGGGCTTGCAAGGTGAGGGCATTCCTGTTTTAGCCCGTATTGTCGCTATTGTTGATGTGGTAGATGCGTTACTTTCCAAGCGGGTCTATAAAGAGATCTGGTCACTGGAGGCGGTGACGATACTACTGAAACAGGAACGGGGCAGACATTTTGACCCCAGACTGGTCGATGTTGTACTGGAACATCTTGATGAATATGAGGCTATTATTCGTGAACTTTCCGAAGAGACATCATGATAGTATGAAGATACCAGCCACATTAAAGCAAGATATCCTATAATTGCATGATAAAACATCACTAAAGGAAACATATGAAACGTATTGTTTTAAGTACATTGTTGTTAATGACGACATTAGTTCATGCTGAAAGAGCGACGACATTATTCCCCATTATGACAGATGCCGACTACTGCCCGGCGCCGGCTGTAGCACTACTTGGCGGATATGGTGAAATGGAAAAAGCGTATGACGGTGACTACATGTACGGTTTGGAATTTTCATTAGCCTGTCCTGCATTGCAGCTGGAACATTATGACATTCGCCAGCAGATCAGCCTGGTTCATCAAAGCAAGCACGGGTTACGTATGACGTCACTGGAATTTAATCCGCACATACTGTTTGATCTGGATGAGAACATGCAACTGGGTGTGGGTCCGGGATTTGGTGTGATATTTACCGATGCCGATGCGACCGATATTATAGGGGGAATCAACATTGGAGCGTCCGTTAACTATGATATTGATGCCGTCTATTTTGTCGGTGCCGAAGCACGCTACCAGTGGACGACCGATGCCGATCTTGGTAACGGCGTGGAGCACAGTTTAGATAACTATCGCACCCTC
>QNZR01000065.1 GCA_003978475.1 Sulfurimonas sp. | reverse complement strand
AAGTGCTGCTACCAATGAAATAATATATTTCATGATAAACCTTTTTTGTGAATTTTTTTCGGAAAAAATTATAACACGAATGTATTTATTATTTGTAAAGATGCGATATAATAAAAGAAATTAAATTACATGTAAAAGATATTATGACATTTGAACCGTACCCTTTTGAAAAATTAACCAATTTGCTGAGCACTGTTATCCCAAACACTCATTATGAGCCGTTGAGTCTAACCATAGGTGAGCCGCAGTTTGAAACGCCGGCATTTATTCAGGAGCGTTTGTGTCAGCATGCCGCATTGTTGAAAAAGTATCCAAAAACATCCGGAGAAGCTGCCTTGAAAGCTGCCATGCGCGGATTTGTTCACCGGCGTTTCCAAGTGATGCTGAATGACGCGGAACTGCTTCCGACATTTGGAACACGCGAAGTACTTTTTAATCTCCCGCAGTTTTTACTTTTTGACGTGACGTCACCGGTGATGGCATTTACTAACCCGTTCTACCAAATCTACGAGGGTGCCGCCATAGCGTCGCGTGCCTCGGTTCATCTGTTGAACTTAGACGCCGAAAACGGGTTCAAACCTGATATTGACGATGATATTTTGGCGTCCTGTCATCTGGTGATTTTAAACTTTCCCAATAATCCGACGGCATCCACGCTGAATCTTGAGGAGTTGGGCACATGGGTAAAACTGGCACTCAAACACAATTTTGTGCTACTCAACGATGAGTGTTACAGTGACATTTACATGGACACGCCGCCACCGTCACTTCTGGAAGCTTCACGGCATGTCGGCAACGAGAGTTTTAAAAATATTTTAGTCATCAACTCCGTCTCCAAGCGCTCATCGGCACCGGGGTTGCGATCGGGTTTTGTTGCGGGGGATGCTGAAATACTACAGCGCTATTTGGCCTATCGTACTTATGTGGGGTGTGCGTCACCTCTGCCGCTTCAAGAAGCTGCAACCGCGGCGTGGAGTGATGACGCACATGTGGCGGTATCTCGAGAAATTTACGCCAAAAATTTTGTGCTGGCGCAAGAAATTTTAGGTGTAGCGATACCCGAAGCCACATTCTACATTTGGCTTAAAGTCGATGATGCGCTGACACTGACACGCCGACTGTACCAGGAATACAATGTCAAAGTTCTGCCGGGCGAGTTTTTAGCACGTACTTCTGCTAACGGACGTAATCCCGGGAGCGGGTATGTTCGTATTGCCCTGGTCGATCATGAGACGCGAACGCAAGATGCGTTAACCCGAATTAAGGAAGCACTACGGTGAGTGATACGTTAAAACAGAAGATACTACAGGCACAGGGCGAGGGTGATATTGCCGCACTTTTTGTACTTGAACAGGAGGCGCATGAGTGTTTTGACGAGCAGACGCTGCATGCCTACTATGCCAATATCTTGGATTTGGCACTGGAGCGGTTTACCAAGGTGCTGGAGGCTCCCCGAAAGATGGACTTCAATGAGGTGCAGGATGTCGCAACCATTCGTGCGCTGTACGAGTATGCTATGGAACATTACAGTGCTGAGAAACTGTACGATGCTGCCGCGTTGTTTGAGGTGCTTTCAGGCATTAGCAGTCATAAGGAGTTCTCCGAGGCGATGGTACAGCATATGAAAGCAGCACATGACAAACTTTCGTTAGATACGTTTATTGAGACCGTTGCCGATGTTGATGCGACCCAATCGAGCGGTACGTTTTATATTAGTCAATTTCAAAAGGTGTTATAGATGCGTTACCATTTCATAGGTATTGGCGGTATCGGTATTTCAGGGCTGGCAAAGTATATGCACTATCGCGGACACGATGTGAGCGGTTCAGACATTAAAGAGTCGGTTATTACGAGAAAACTTGAAGCTGAGGGGTTGCGGGTGAGTATTCCGCAACAGGCTTCGAATATTCAACATCCTGAGTGTGTTATACATTCTGCCATTATTAAAGACGATAATGTTGAAGTACTCGAAGCCAGGGCCCGAGGTATTAAAGTGATCCCAAGACGCGAAGCACTGTTGGAAATTTTACATGACTCCAAAGTCTATGCGGTTGCCGGTGCACACGGTAAAAGCACAACTTCGGCAATTTTGTCGTCGATAATGCACGGCTCTGCCATTATTGGTGCCGAAGCAAAAGCTTTTGGTTCCAATGTACGTTATTGCAGTGAGAGTGACGTGCTGATTTTTGAAGCCGATGAGAGTGACGGCAGTTTTTTGAATTCCAACCCCTATTGTGCTATTGTGACCAATGCCGAACCGGAGCATATGGAGTATTATAACTACGATGAAGTACGCTTTTTCAATTCGTATCGGGAGTTTATTCGTAAAGCTCCCTTTCGTGTTATTAATGCTGAAGATCCTTTTTTGGCAACGATTGATTTTGAAGCGGTACGGCTCTATCCGAGTCGAGATATTACTAATATAGAGTACTTTTTACGAGATGATGAACCGCATACCCGTTTTGACCTGCAGCATTACGGCAGCTTTGAGGTCTGGGGATTTGGAGAGCATATTGCTTTGGATGCCGCACTGGCCATTCTAACCGCACTTCAGAGTATGAATGTTGATGAGGTCAGGGAAAATTTACGCTGCTACAAAGGGATAAAAAAACGTTTTGATCTGCTTAGTGTGACGCCAAGCAGTGTTATTATTGATGATTACGGACATCACCCCACTGAAATCAGAGCAACGCTTGATTCGATTAATATTTATGCCAAATTAAAAAAGATGACGCGTACGACGGCCATTTGGCAGCCGCATAAATATTCTCGAACTTTAGATAATATGGATGCCTTTCTCAACTGTTTCGAAGGTGTTGATGCTCTGATTATACTGCCGGTATGGGCAGCGGGTGAGAGTGTGCAGGATATTGATTTTGAAAAAGAATTTTCCCGATATAATGTTACCATGGCGCACAAGGTGTCACGCCGTGGGAGTGATATTGTATTAATTAAAGATGATACAATCATAGCAACGTTAAATGAAGGAATCATTGTCGGCTTTGGTGCCGGTGATATTACCTACCAAATGCGAGGTGAATAATGGGATATATTTTAGGTCTTCTGGTTGTCATACTGTTTTTTGCCGCCATACACTACTTTACCGAGCTCAATACCAAACAAAAAGCGGGTGCAACCCTGTTTTTTGTATTGATTATTGGTGCTGCGCTGTACTACAATCACTATCAGAATATGAAACGTGAACACATTACCGCCATTGCTCTAAAATTTGAGCAAAATAAAAAAATTGTCTGTGAGACTGTTGACGTTAACCGAACCAATTTTACGGAAAGTGTCGGTACCTATACGTTTATCGGCAAAGAGGGGAGTCCTCATGCCGGACGTATGTTTAGTTTTGAGCAATGTCAGTAGCCAGGGGAATTGAACATTTCAATA
>QNZR01000101.1 GCA_003978475.1 Sulfurimonas sp. | reverse complement strand
CTGCGTGATCTGGTCAATGCCATTCCTCACCAAGCCATTAAAGCGGGGCTCTTGACGGTTGAGAAAAAAGGAAAGAAAAATATTTTTGCCGGTCGTATTTTGGAGATTGAAGGATTGCCTGATCTCAAGGCGGAGCAGGCATTTGAACTCTCTGATGCTTCAGCAGAACGTAGTGCCGCGGCATGTACTGTCAAATTAAATAAAGAGCCGGTACTGGAATATTTAAAATCCAATGTGACGCTTTTGGAGCAGATGATTGAAGCGGGCTATGAAGATAAACGCACCATACAGCGTCGTGTTGACAAAATGAAAGAGTGGATTGCCAATCCGGTGTTGATGGAAGCCGATGCCGATGCCGAATATGCCGCAGTACTTGAGATTGACCTCAATGACATTACCGAACCGATTCTTGCATGTCCCAATGACCCGGATGATGTGGCAACGTTAACAGAGATTTTAGCCGATCCGAAGCGTCCTCATATTATTAATGAAGTATTTGTCGGTTCATGTATGACCAACATTGGTCATTATCGTGCTTTGGGTGAAGTGCTCAAAGGTGAGGGTGCCGTTCCGACGCGTCTGTGGGTTTGTCCTCCAACAAAAATGGATGAAAAGCAACTGACTGAAGAGGGGTACTACTCGCTTTTTGGTGCAGCCGGAGCGCGTACGGAGGTTCCGGGTTGTTCTTTGTGTATGGGTAATCAGGCGCGTGTTGCCGACAATGCGGTCGTCTTTTCAACGTCAACACGTAACTTTGACAACCGTTTGGGGAAAGGTGCTCAAGTCTATCTCGGTTCAGCAGAACTGGCAGCGGTATGTGCCATGCTGGGATATCTTCCGACAAAAGAGGAATATTTAAATATTGTTCCTAAAAAAATTGGCGGTAAAGAAGATGCGATCTATAAGTATCTTAATTTTAACCTGATTCCAGATTACAAACTGGATTAATCTTACTGTTTTTACATGTAAATCGTCACAGGGCGATTTACATGTCATTTTTCCATATTTTCTATCACATCAAAACTTCCTGATATAGTCAAAAATACGATATACTCCGCTTGAATTTACATGGGAACACCGACATGAATTATAGGAAAAAATTATGAATAAAATCGTATGGTCACAATCTGAAGCGTCTATGACAGCGTATGCACTGGTGGAGGAGTTACAGCATTATTTTGTCGAGAAACTTGACACCATCAGTAGGGAGTTTGGAGAGAATATACCGGCACAGGCGCTTCAGTGGTCGCGAGACAAGGGATCTCATGGCGGAGGCATACGGTTGGAAATGCAAGATGACACGATATTTAATCGTGGCTCAGTCAATATATCGCAAGTCCACTACGATGATCATCCGAAAAAAAACCTTGAAGCCGCTAGCGCCATCTCCACAATTATTCATCCGCTCAATCCATATGCGCCTTCAATGCATATGCATATCAGTTGGACACAAATGCGTCGCGGCGGCAGTTATTGGCGTATGATGGCAGATATCAATCCTTCGGTGGAAAATGCGGCACATACCCAATCGTTTACGCGCATGCTTCAGAAGGTGTCGGGAACCTATTATGCCGAAGCTACAGCTCAAGGTGATCGCTATTTTTATATTCCTGCTTTAAAGCGCCATCGAGGCGTGCGTCATTTTTATCTGGAACAGTTTAACAGTGGTAGCTTTCAAAACGATACGCTCCTGGCGCAACAATTGGGTACGGCTGTTATTGATACGTACTGTCATTTGTTGCGAGAGAGCATTCAGTATACCTATGGTGAAGATGAGCGCGTGCGACAACGACATTATCATACCCTGTACTTTTTTCAGGTGTTAACACTTGATAGAGGAACGACCTCGGGGCTTTTGGTACACAATGAGAATGATATTGGCATTTTGGCTTCGCTTCCAAAATATATTGATGCCGACCTGCTGTTGTCGTGGCAAGACCTGGTCAAAAAGCCTCAGGATGCATTGCTTAAGCGTTTGGTAATGTGCTTGGGAAGCGGTATTGTTCTAGTAGATGAGGCGATGAAAAAGGGTTTGGCAGAAGCCGTACGTTCTCATTACAGACAATATCCTGAAGCACTTCATCTGCAAGCCAGCGGTGATGTCATTGCACCAACGGTGCAAAATCATGCCTAGCTCCAATCAAGCAGGCGCTGTTGCCCCTCAAGAGCGCGTATATGTGTTACATCCTGACTCATTTCAATGACGCCTCTGTAGGTACGGTCTTCATCACGGACGGCAAAGTATTGAATGTGAACAAACTGTCCTTTAAACTGAATCCAAAACTCGGCAACATCCTGCCGTCCGGCTTTAAATTCTTCTAAAATTTTTAGAACCTGATCGACACTTTTGGGTGGATGACAAAATTTGACTTCACGTCCAATAATTCCGGCACTTCTGGGAAAGACGCGATCGTCGCCACGATTATAAAATACGACCTGATCATGCTCGTTGACATAGGTAATATCAACCGGTAAAATGCGAAAAATGGAGTTGACCTGCTCCGGGGTCAGGTAGCCTTCGTCATAATGCGTTTTGTCATCAATACCAAAAGGAAGTTGGCGTCGTTCGGTGTCATCACCCGGGTGAATATAGGTTGTTTCAGGGTAGGGTGACGGTGGTGTTTCCAGCATCCAACCGATCTCTTCATCTCCTTCACGAAACTCTTTCCAGTCGTTTTCATTCAGAAGTTCCATGGCATTGGGAAGCAGTCGGGTCTCTTCAACTTGCATGATATGCTCCAACGAACGAAAAAGTGTTTGTGTGGCATAGATACTTGCTTTGACGTCGTCACTTTTAAGTGCTTGGCGTGCTGTTTTAATCTCTCCGCGAATTTGGTCATGAAATGCCCACATATTTTGAGAAGGGCTGGTCCAGCCGTATTTTTCCAGATAAGGGAACAGCTGGTTCTCTTTACGTACAAAATGAAGCTCTACGGTGGCAAGCTTCTCAAATAACGTGGTAAAAATATCTTTATGCGTTTCAAGGTCGGTTGCTTGTAACCGGCGAATGGTGTCGCGTATAAGCTGATTTTCTTCCAGATAGACTCGTACAGGATGTCCTTCAGGAAGCTGCTTTTCAGAGGCAGAGGGGTTGGTATTAAAAAATTCACTCACATCATATCCTTACAATATTTTTGGAAGTATAGTGAAAAGAGTAGAGGAATCTATTGAGTCACATCAAGTCTGAAACAAAAACTATTGAATAATGTCAAATGCTTCAGGAATGACGGCTTGAAAGAGGCTGGTATTGAGGTCGGGATTGTTCTTCTGGTTAGAAAAGTGGATGTTGACACGGTTATCGAGTTCATCCCGGTAGGAGATTGAAGCTAATTGATGATCGTGATTAAAGGCGAGTAAAAACTCCTGATCACGATAGTGTGCTTTAGCATGTTGCGCATCTATGGGAGTAGCA
>QNZR01000009.1 GCA_003978475.1 Sulfurimonas sp. | reverse complement strand
TTGATACCCCGGGCCGCCGGTAATACTCCATGTCGTTACGGCATTTCGGATAATATCGTATCCCGCACCTACGCCGTAACTTATCCGTGAGGTGATATTTTGAAACGGGTCACGGTAAAAACTGAAACTCAGCGGTCGCAAAAAGAAATGACGGGTTTTAAAATAGTCAAATGAGCTGGTGGCACTGTGACTTTCGGACGTTCTGGCATCACTGACATTGGCAATATTACCGATATAGTTCAGTAAAAAACGGGACTTCGCCGTACGTCGGGTCATATCGACATTTGCACCGTAATCAAATTGTTTGCTGTTGCCGCCGCGCAGATTGGTATTGAACCCGATTTTAATATTCCAGTAGTTGCTTTCTTTAGCATCGCCATGATAGATTGAAACAATCTGGTCATACGCAATACTCACGTTGCCTTCACGGGTATAGATGGTCATTTTATCATTTTGAAAGATAAATTTTCCATGCAGTATCGCAAGATTTTCAATATTGAAACTTGCCGGACGACTCGATACAAAACGCCGAATATCACGAATTTTAAGCTTGAGCACTCCGAGTTTTTTGCTCCTGAACGTTACGACGTCATTATAATAATAGGTAAAGCGTCCGCTCAAACGCTCATTGCTTTTGAGTTCAACCCAATCATACCGCTTCTCTTCCGCCGAGAGTTGTGACCACGCCATAGTAGAGACATTGGGGGTACCTGCATGAAGATGGAGCACCATAGAGCAGCACAGAAAAAATACATGTAAATAGCTACTGTTCAAAGCCTGATTCACTCTTTATTATAGTTTCATGACATATCGGTTATTGTAACGCTTTTTAAAGCTCACAAGCGCGTCACAAAAACACACTTGGTATTCCCCAAAAAAACAGAGTGCAGTGTATCGCTGAGAGACTTAATATCATCTTAGAAATAGCTGACATTAAAACTCGGTGATACTCCAATTAAATCTTTAGCCGTCCACATTCTTGCTGCTGCGTCATCGTCACGGTAACCAAACCGGGTGAGTTTGGTATCCGTGTCGTAGAGTCCGCCTGCAAATCCTAGATTTACATGTAGATCCGGATTTGTATCTGAAAGTATACTACCAAAGCTATCATAAGTAATTTCTTTAACAATATTACCTTCTGTGTTGACTACGGCTCGCAGACTTCTCTGGTGGTTATAGAGCAGATGGTAGGTCTGGTTGTAGTGAGTCATGCTTGATGGGACTCTGTCATTGGTGTAGGTGTAGTTTTTACATGTAAATTATAGGCGACTCTAAAAACGAGGTGAGGCAGATTAAAAACGTTTTGACTGTTGCATTTTAAAAATACATGTAATAGTTTTGAGCCTCATTTATTTTAGTATGCATCCGCATAAAGTGCAAATGTAATATTACTATCTTTAAAGTAGCCATGAGTTGCATATACATCTTCTATGTCTGATATATTGATACTGTCCTTAAAAGTTCGCAATTTCCAAACTCTTCATAGTCTTACGCTGCACTTTGCAGTAACTCCTCACGTTTAATCATCACCAGTTCCAGTTTATCCGGCATGACGCCTACCGGGTAGCAAAGGGGTAACCCCTGCTTACAGCTGGATATTGTCTATAAGCCGTGTCGTACCTACTTTTGCGGCAATTAATATGATGGTATTGTCGATTTCTACCTGCGGTAACTCATGAAACTCATTGTCGACAAAAGCAATATATTCGACCTCCAAAGAGCCCATAATCTTATGCATCTCCCTGGTAATCACTGCCGTATCCCGTATGCCTTGGGCTATCATGGTTGTGGCACGTTTGAGGGCATAAGAAATTTTCAGTGCTTCATGACGCTCGGCATCGCTTAAATAAAGGTTACGGCTGCTCAATGCCAGACCGTCGCTCTCACGTACCGTATCGACCGCAACAATATTGACATGTAAAAAAAAGTCCTGTACCATCTGTTTAATGAGGGCAAGCTGCTGGGCATCTTTTTTACCGAAATACGCATGCGTGGGCGTGACAATATGAAAGAGCTTCAACACTACGGTCAGTACCCCGTCAAAATGCCCCGCTCGAGAAGCGCCTTCTAGCACATAACCACGAACATCGGGGGCACCAACATAAACGTCATCCTGCCCGTACATACGTTCAGCGCTAGGATAAAACAGGTAATCTACCCCACTAAGTTCACAAATACGCCGATCTGCCTCTTCGTTTCTGGGGTAACTCTCTAAATCTTCTCCTTCTAGAAACTGAGTAGGATTGACAAAGATGGAGACCACTACCGTACCGTTACGGCGACGTGCTTCCTCTATAAGGGTACGGTGTCCTAAATGAAGTGCTCCCATGGTCGGTACAAATCCAATACTGCTTTGCAAACCTTTAAGCTCCTGTTGCAACGCAATCGGGTCACGAAAAATTTTCATATTTTAAGCCTCTATAGAATATAATCGCTATTATATATTATTTGGAGACCATTGTGGATCATTATGAATATTCCGAGCTTTTAAAAACCCTGACAATCAAAATGGACAATATTACCGGAGTCATTCAACCTCAAGCTATTGAGCAGCGTCTCAGCAATATTGAACTGCTTGAAAATGATCAGGATTTCTGGAATGATGCCGCCCATGCCGCCGAGATTCAGAAAGAGAAAACCCGCCTCGAACGCAAACTGGACAAATACCATCGTACTGCCAATGCCCTCGTCGAGGCTCAGGAGTTTTATGCCATGGCGCAGGAAGAAAAAGATGATGAGACATTGAGCGCACTTTTTGCTGATGCGGCGGCACTTGAAGGTCTTGTTGAGAGCATGGAGATTGCCGTACTGCTTAGCGGTGAACATGATAGCAACCATGCCATTGTCACCATTCATCCCGGTGCCGGAGGCACGGAAAGCCAGGACTGGGCATCCATGCTGCTGCGTATGTACAAACGATGGGCAGAACGTCACGATTTTAGTGTGGAAGTGCTGGATTACCAAAGCGGTGAGGAAGCCGGCATTAAAGATGCTACCATTCTCATTAAAGGTGAGAATGTATACGGTTACTTAAAAGTGGAAAACGGCATTCACCGTCTGGTACGCATCAGCCCGTTTGACTCCAATGCCAAACGCCATACCTCCTTTTGCTCGGTCATGGTCTCCCCCGAGATTGATGATGACTTACAATCCGCGTTACTATCTCGATTTGATGGACAATTACGGACTTAAGAAAATTAAGGACCTCTACGCATACAGAATTGACTATGATAAAGTTCGGCAGGAAAATAAGATAAAACGTGTAGCGGATATTTCAAAAAAACGTTACAATGTTACCGTTCGTCCGATTAATATGAAAGATTTCAAAAATTCTTCAATTCCAGTTTTAAGTCCAAAAGAATACCTTGCAAAAAGAAAATCCGAGAGATAATAAATAGACATAACTCCATACTCCATACTCC